>NZ_JBBODA010000024.1:0-85314 GCF_038002705.1 Paenibacillus sp. FSL H7-0716 | reverse complement strand
CCCGCATCACACAATCGGAACTGCACCTCCGCCATACCCGCATCACACAATCGGAACTGCACCATCCGCCGCGCCCGCATCACACAATCGGAACTGCACCATCCGCCGCGCACACATCACACCCCCGAACCAGCACCACAGCTGCACCAGCATCCTAACCCGCACCAGTATCCGCTCGCACTCACCACCCGGCACCCGCCTCCCTCAACGCACTTCACACCAACACGCTGCATAGAAGCAGAGAGTGAGCTCTTACTACTTCATTCCCTGAATGAATTATCTAATAAACTCAATTATCCCAGTTACATTCGCCCCGTAGCATTCTGCTTCAATTCTGCCTCAATTCCCCCTCATTGTAGTTAATCTCAATAAATAAGCGTTACCTAACGTCTGAGAGTATCTTCATAAGCTTGAAGTATGAGGTTGCCCAAACCTCCTATTTCTTTTGAATAATTTCCAGTTACAGGATTGACAATGAAAAACTAAGGTCATATACTGTGTATATAGATATATACAGTAAGCACAGGGATATGAACACCTGCTTCTGCTAGACGCTGAAGACATTGTAAAGCGAGGTTAGCATTAATGAGAACATTAAAAGATTCATGGTTTATGTTGCGCTCTGATTTTCGCGGAGACAAATTAAAAATATTAGGGACCCTCGTAATAACAGTTGTTTTTATGAGTTATCTTGGTGGACTGACTAGCCTGATAGCAAATGATGTACTAGGTGAGCAGGATCGGACGATGTTAGCGGATTTCTTATTTCTCTCCTTTATCCCCTTATTGGGATTAACATTCTCTCGCCGCTCCATGAAATATTGGAGTGAAGACTCTTACACAAAAATGTTAGTTTACTTACGAACTTTACCGATCCCAGCTGCAGTAATATTATCGCGGAGGAAACTTCAGGGTGTGGGCTCCTTTACTCTAAATGGTACGTTATTCTTCGTTATTATTTACTTGTTAGGAGAGAATTTCCGGGCAGAACTGGCGGTTCCTTCGTATATAGCTTTTGCGATTACTTGGCTCGGCTTCGGATTTATGGTCTCCGGTCTATATATTTTTATTGAGTATCTTTTTAGCGGCAAAGCTTATCTATGGCTAACATTGCTTATCGTAGTTTTATCGTGGGCAACTTCGTTCCTAGTTACACTGGGCGGAGGCAGTTTGTTCTTATACAGTATCTCCTATTCCAAGGAGTGGGGGCTGTTATCTCCGATCATGTGGGGGTCACTTCTGCTGGGAACAATATCTGTGCAGTTATTCTCTAAATGGACTATACATCGGCTGAAAAGTCGCAATCTCGTATAAAAAATCGGAAATGGCAAGGATTGCGCTCTAGCACGCTAGAGTGGAAGGCGAGGTGTAAATAATGTGGATACCGGTACAAATCAACGAAAATAGTGCAGAGCCCCTCTATCATCAAATAGAGACTCAGCTTAGATCATTAATCATTAGCGGAGTCATTACGGAAGGAACGCTACTGCCCTCGATTCGTGAGTTCGCAGGCGATTTGAAATGCAGTGTAATTACAGTGCGGCGCGTATATCAGGATCTGGAGAACGAAGGGTTGCTGCGAACGCGACAAGGAACAGGTACCTTTGTATCCCATATAGGTGACGGAGCAATGGAAGAATATAAACGTGAAACGGTTGGCAAAGCACTTGAAAGTGCAGTGGATATCGCCCGATCGGTACATTGCAGCAAGGATGAACTTGAACAGATTTTTATGGAGATTGTAGAACGCAAGTATAGAGAAAAGGATTGAGAGGGGGCGCTTACTCATATGGTACAGATGGCTATAGAATTGCGGAATGTACTTAAACGGCGACGAAACAAGACGATAGGACCGCTGACCCTGAATCTGCCTAAAGGATATATTACAGCTTTGGTAGGTCAGAATGGATCCGGCAAAAGCACGCTGCTGAATCTGCTGATGCAGCTGACTAATCCAGAGGAAGGCGAGATATATTGGTTCGAGAACAGGTATGATAGCGGGTTGTCTCTGGAGCTTCGCCAGACCATTGCCTATGTTCCTGAAACGTCAATTACTGAGGAGAACCACTGGAATGCAGAGGAGGCAGCTCGATTTCGGAAGTATTGGTATCCCAATTGGGACGATCAGTATTTTCAGGAGCTGATGGATCGCTTTGAGGTTCCGTATCATATGAGACTTTCGAAGATGTCTAAAGGGGAACGCCGGAAATTCGAAATTGCTGCAGCACTTGCGGCGCGGCCAAGTCTGCTGCTATTGGATGAACCTTCATCGGGTCTTGATCCTTTTGCCTGGAAGATTATGATCGAGACACTTCGTAAATATATGGATGAGCACAATGCAACGATTATCATCTCCACACACATTGTGGATGAGGTGCGACGGCTGGCAGATTATATCGTCCTTATGCATCGGGGTGAACTGCTGGGCATGGCTGAAAAAGACAGTCTGTTCGGTGCTTGGACCGAGGTTTGGGTGAATGCTGCGGATGAAGAGGAGCTTGCGGAATTATCGGCTGAGTTGCCAGGAGGCTTGCACTTTACCATGGATACACCGGGTGTAGCTTCTTTTATCATAGAACAATTTTCTGAAAACGAGAAACGCATTCATGACTTGGGCGTAAAGGTTATCAAGAGCCGCAGTTTGGAACTGGACGAAATATTAAGTTTATGGACACAGGGTCATCGTCCTATTCTAATTGACCACAAGAGAGGGGACTAGAGAAATGGAAGCCTTAAAGCTGGAAAGTGTAGTTAAGCAATATGGAGAAAAAACCGCAGTAAACGGAATTAACCTAACCGTAGGTAAAGGGGAAATTTACGGATTACTGGGGGCGAACGGCGCGGGGAAAACAACCACGATGCGTATGGTACTCGGCCTAATCTACCCTGATGAGGGCAAGATTTTGTATAACGGGAAGCCTTTCAACAGTGAACTGCAGCAACTTATGGGTTATCTGCCCGAAGAACGTGGACTATATCCTAAGGTGAAGATCAGCGATCAAATCGTTTACTTGGCCCGCCTGCGTGGGATGTCAGCTAGTGATGCAGATAAGAGCCTGCGCTATTGGCTGGATCGATTCGAGGTTCCGGATTATTACAATAAAAAAATAGAAGAGCTTTCCAAAGGAAATCAGCAAAAAATGGGCTTTATCGCCGCTGTCGTTCATAAGCCGCAGATTCTGATTCTAGATGAAGCTTTCAGCGGGCTGGACCCTGTAAACGTGGAGCTGTTGAAAGATACGGTCAAAGAATTACGTGATTCGGGAACAAGTATCCTCTTCTCTACGCACCGGATGGAGCATGTGGAAGAGCTATGCCGTAACATTACGATTCTCGATCGTTCCAATACGGTCGTTCAAGGGGATATCCGCACGATCAAGAATGGCTACCCGCGGGAAGAAGTATTGCTGCGTACAGCTAATGAGGTAAAAGGTCTGGAGTCCATCGCAGGTGTTACAGCAGTGAAACGGCTGGAGCGTGGGTATCTGTTATCGATCAGTGAGATCGGTGCAGCACAGCGTATTTTACAGCAGGCGATAGCACAGGGTGAAGTGGAGCATTTTGAAATCAAGGAACCTACGTTAAACCAAATCTTTATCAGAGCGGTGGGTGAATCTAATGAATAAGATGGGGACAATTATCGGCTTTACCTTTAAAAATAAAGTTAGAACGAAATCATTTATGATTACTACTTTGATTCTAGTATTATTGCTCAGCATAGGGATGAATCTTCCCTATATCATCGATCAGTTTAAGGGTGATTCGGCCAAAAGTGAAGTTACTCAAATTGCTGTGATTGCTGAAGAGGGAAATCAGGTTGCAGAATTGTTGAAGGCTTATACTGCGCCAGAGGGCATGCCACAGGCTAAGATAGTACAATATGCTTCTGCGGAGGATGCCGAGTTAAAGAAAGCATTAGATGAAGAGACAGTAGAAGGTTATGTTACTTTTGCGGAACCTACTGGTGAAGGGCTTCCACCCGTTACTTATCATAGTAATGATGGAGAACTAAACGGAGATGTTCAAGTTTATCTTCAAAATGCACTTCAGCAAGCAAACACACAATATATCGTTGGTGACAAGCTGACCTCTGAACAGATTGCTGCAATGTCAACACCAGTGCAGATTACTACACAACAGCTTAACGCAGGCGGTGGCAGTGAAAACTCTCAGGAGGACACTCCGGCCATTAACTACATTATCGTATATGCCATGCTTATGTTGTTCTTTATGTCCATTATGATGACAGGCAACATGATTGCCGCTGAGATAACCTCTGAGAAGAGCTCGCGGATTATGGAGATTCTGATTACAAGTGCCTCACCTTTAGCGCAAATGTTCGGTAAAGTTATCGGTGTTTTCCTAGTAGGAATACTACAAATTGGGATCTTTGTCGCAGCGATCGTCGTCAATTTGACGCTCCCGCATAATGCGACTGTATTGGCTGATTTTGATCTCGATTTAGGTCAGCTCAATATTAACTTGCTGCTATATGGATTTGTCTTGTACGTATTAGGTTACTTCCTCTATGCCTTGATGTATGCGGCTGTAGGTTCGATTGTCAGCCGTACGGAGGATCTCGGTCAGGCGGTAATGCCAATCATGATGTTAGGCTTCGTAGCGTTCTATGTTCCACTGTTCAGTATCTCCAATGCAGATACTCTAGTGGTTAAGATAGCGAGTTATGTGCCTTTCACCTCACCATTGACGATGCTGCTCCGAATTGGTGTCGGCGAGGTGGCGATCTGGCAAGTCATTGTATCGCTGCTGATCCTGCTTGTGACTACCTTCATCTTCGGATGGCTGGCGGCCAAGATCTATCGTACCGGCGTACTGATGTACGGCAAACGCCCAAGTATTAAAGAAATCAGAAAAGCAATGAAAGCTTACAAGATCTAAGATGACCTCATAATAACTTTTAAGGAGTGCTAATGATGTCTACAAGCGAACAATATACCATTATGCTTTTAATGAGTTCGGTATCGCTGGCTACGGTTAGTAGAATGCTTCCGGATGGCTCCACTTTTATGGATTTCGTTCAAGGCGTATTGACCGGTGTTGCTATAGTGGGGATGTTGGCAGGATTGTGGATGTACGGTAAGGCGCGTAAGAGTAAAGTGTAATAATAGTAGGCACTGAATTTTCGGGGGTATCCTAACAGCCATTTATGGTTGCTGGGATATCCCCGTTTTTGAGTTGGCAAACTCTTTGTATACGAGCTGATCTAGCTAACGGACCCAGCAGTACTTAAATGCAACAATCATCGAGATTTAGCAAGATATCGGACACTATAGTCGCTATTGGCATGAAAAAGGGTGAATTAGTAGCTCTTTTAACCAAATTGTTGCACTGGAGTCCGATACTATGCTCAAAAGGCAATAAACGTGCAAGTAACGTCATCTGGGTCCGTAAGCCTTGCCTTGGTGGAAGATGATTAGGGCTTGCTTTAAGACGATCCGAGACGCTCATCGCTCGGGATTTCTACTGGAGTCCGGACACCGGCTATATTTGAGGAAAAGCTTCAATTAAAGGCTCCTGAGTCCATTAGTCGCTTCATGCGCTCAAAGATCGTTTGAATTCTAGTCAGAGACTAAATTATAGAAAGATTTGCGCTCGTTAGTATATCCGCTTGGGCGGTCATCTGCTCCCGTACAGCTCTAAGCTGTGCTTTCAGTGCGGGAACACTTTTTTGCAGAATAATGCTTATTTGAGAAAGAGGCAGCTTTAAGCCGTACCACAATACCTTCACAAGCTGTTCCTCCCAAGGTAATGCCTTAGCCGATAGAAGCGAGCGCCGGGCAAAAGAATCAGCACACTGGCGAATACAAGTGCGGTAAGCGTGGATAGAGAATAACTGAGGGTCGAAGTCATCCTGACGATATATTTTATGAAGCTCTGTGAAGGTACAGATAGTAATCTTGTCTGCCTCATTAGATTGTTCTAACAACATGGAACTAAGTACGTAGACTTCATTAGTATACTTTTTAACACACTCTGCAAATTTAGTACTGTAGGTGTACACGGAAGGTAAGGGGTCAGGCATGGTGAACACGATCCTTTCAGAATGAGAGATTTGCTTGAATCTATAATATAGAAAAATAAGAGATGGATTTATTGATAAGATCGGCGGTGTCTGGTTCCGGGCAACTGTGTTTCTGCTGGGAGGCAGTGGATAAAGCTTTGGAAGGTTTGTAGTAGAGCCGTTCACTTCTGGAATTGCTCCCCCCAGCTGCAACACTGTACAGACGCCCCTGCTGAATATGCCCTGCCAAGGATTTGCCCTGGAGCTTGGCCTTTAAATCCTGCAAAGCACCCTGAACTAGCTCAAGCTTAACCTGCTCCCAATCTGAACCTTCGCGGCGGACCTTATCCAGCGCTTCCTCAAGACGGCAATGACAGATAGCCCGTAAAAAAGAGCTCCATTTAATGAGATCAAAATTTTTGGTGTTGGCAGAGATCAGACAAGCCCCCCAACTGCATCCTCCCTTACAAGTGAGCTTCAGAATACCATAACGGCAGCCTTCAGCCCCTTCCATTCCATAGTGGATAGGCTCGGGTTCATCCAATACAAATACTTCAATGCGGGATAGTCTGCGCTGGTCCATAGTAGGGTTCCTCCTTAGATTTCCAAAAGCATTAAGTCAACATGATGAGTGACACTAGCCTTTTCTACACAAGCGAGCATTTCCATTTTATTCTCACAGACTGCGGTATGCTCTAACCATAGTCGGAACTTCTCTTTCCGTATAACAGATAGATGTAAGGGAAAGGTGCTGCGGGATCTCAAGACATACCAACCGGCGCTTACATCTTTCCAAGGCTCCTTGAAGGCTGTAAACCACGGGAGTTTTTGGTGCGATGACCAATCCTGCTGCTGCTGTTGTTCTCGAATTTTTTTATATATTTCATATACAATCTTAGAGTCTAAACAGTCTTTACAAGAAGAAGGTGTGCTGAACTGGCGAAGGGCTTGAATCTGGTTCTGGCCAAATGCATAGCCTACAATGTACCTGTGATTATTTTCTTCGAACCACAAGGCCCCGAAACAAACGTAATTTAGACTTATCGGCTCAAGCAGCCCTTGATGTATCCCTAAATAATAGTGCTTCAAAACATTCACCCCATCCAGCGTGCTATCACCTAATAGGCTCAGGTAACGCAAAAACCGCAGCAAGAGGAGGACCTCTGCTGCGGTTTTGGATTACAGGCAGATATACCTGGGCCAAAGCGTGGCGGATCAAGGGTCTCTCTCTTTACGCTTACGAGGTTAGCTGTCGGATTCGGACGGTGAGAGTCGCCCTACCTATTGAGACTTACGCAGTCTCCTTTGGATTCACCCCAAGTAGGCCAGACGGCCTGATGGTTCCCCCGTTCCCTGCAAATGCAGGAACTCAGCGTTGATTGTTTTTCATGAATTAGATTCAACCCGAATCATACTCTTTTCAAGATTTTCTGTAAAAAACGGAAAATGTTCTTTTAGAGCAATTTTAACCATATCCTGCCGACTACGACTGAAAAACGAGGTAAATAGGTATTTATGGCGTGTTATCGCGCCTCTTTCTCGCTCAACCTCAGCTTCTTGCGTTTCTACCTATAAAGGGAATTTACAGTTTTTTTGCTCTAAAAAGGTGAATAAAATCACATGAGTTATAGATAGCGATTAAACGCCCGAAACTCGAGTAAACAAGAGATATAGAGAGATTAGATATCAAGTAAGCGCTATCTAATGGGAAAATAGTTTTTAATTTGCATTATTTTGGCATCATTCAGGTTTTACAAGTCTTCGTGCATAAGAGTATGATTACTCCTGTTTCAACGACAATCGAATATTTGATCCGCTTAATTTCCGATAAGGAAAGCGGGGGAACCAACAATCGGCAGCCGATGTGAGAGTCGGAAGCCGATTATGGGGTGAATCCTGTAGAGGGTGCGAGTGAGCTCGCATCTATACAGGTAGGGCGACTCTCACCGCCCGAATCCGACAGCTAACCTCGTAAGCGTATGGAGAGAGGATGAGTGCAATGTGACCGCTAGCGAGCCACAGAGGAGATCCTTTGTGGCTTTTTGCTGTGCTCTTAGAAGCAAAGCATTTATGGAGGCCTCCCCTAAGAGGTCGCTAAATTCATCATTAGCGGTATTTGTTAGGCAGCGTCTAATGACGTGACACAACCGAGCTTTAGGTTGTGCCCGAAAATGACGATAGGTCAACATCCTTTCGGAGATTTTCGTTGCCTCCTTGTTGTAAATGAGCAGGAGGAGAAAAAAAGATGACGGATCAGAATGAATATGTGCTTGTATGTGCGCCTACAAAGGCGGGAGAACATTTCATTAAACTTCTGAAGTTCAGGGGTATTAAGATGGCGGGATTAACCAACAATGTGGCTGAGAAAGCTTTACTTGAGGAGCTCGGGATTGAGCAGGTTATTCTAGTGGATACTCGCCATCAAAGCACTTGGTTTCGCCCGTCGTTCCCGGTAGGCAGGGTATATCTGTTTGAGAGCAGCTTTCCGCTTTGCTGCCGCTATATCCAGATGTGCCGTACCTGGACGACACAGCCAATTTTTGTGATTACAAGTTCAATAAATCCTAGATTGGTCTATAAAAGACTTGGTGCGAGCTATGTAATCTATTCCCATAGTGGTGATGCTGATTTTCTAATCGATAGATCACCTCATCAAGGATAATGGAAGGAGTGCGGAAGATATGATGGATCTGTATATGGTGGCTTCGTTAGCTGTAATTTACGGGTTGTTTTATGGCTTTATGCGCTGGTGCGCAGGTGTAGTTGAGGATACGGGGAGGGATAAGCTGTGATTCTAGTAATCGCTGTTACCCTACTGTTGTTTATATATCTGGTTTACGCGTTGATTCATCCTGAGAAATTTTAAGGAGGGGCATTCATGGGCATTTTGCAAATAGTCGTCGTAATTGTAATTCTCATCTTGCTGGTCAAGCCGATGGGGACGTATTTATATCATGTATTTTCTAACGAACCGAATCGTACGGATCGCTGGTTTGCAGGCACAGAGAAAGGTATTTATAAGCTGATCGGCCTGAAAAAACGGGACGGAATGTCCTGGAAGAAGTATGCACTCAGCTTTGTTTTAACTAATATCGTACTGGTTGCTTTCAGTTATATTTTCCTAAGATTACAGCGGGGATTGCCGCTGAACCCGAATGGAATTGCCGATATGGAACAGACGCTTTCATTCAATACGGTGATCAGCTTTATGACCAATACGAACCTGCAGCATTATAGCGGGGAGACGGGGCTATCGTATTTTTCACAAATGGCAGTCATCACGATGATGATGTTCACGTCTGCAGCGAGCGGATTTTCTGTTGCGGTTGCTTTTGTCAGAGGGATTACAGGACAGAAATCAGTCGGGAACTTTTTCGAGGACTTTGTAAAAGCACATATTCGTGTATTCATTCCATTAGCTCTGCTAGTTTCATTGGTGCTGGTAGGATTGCATGTGCCACAAACGCTCAAGCCATCGCTTGAGGTCACTACACTCGAAGGGCAGACGCAACAAATCGCTATCGGTCCAGTCGCTTCTTTGGAATCAATTAAACACTTAGGTACGAATGGTGGCGGCTTCTTCGGAGCCAATTCAGCGCATCCTTTTGAGAACCCTAATCCACTTACGAACGTTCTGGAGATTCTCTCTATGTGGATGCTGCCAGCCTCTTTGCCATATATGTACGGATTGTTTGCTAAGAACAAACGTCAGGGCTGGGTGATTTTCACAGCAATGATGACCTTGTTCGTTCTGCTGCTGGGATTGAATTATTATGCGGAAACTAAAGGCAATCCCGCTATTAATGCGCTGGGGATCGAGTCTTCGCAAGGCAGCATGGAAGGTAAAGAGGTGCGTTTTGGGATCCCGCAATCTTCGCTGTTCACTTCGGTAACAACGGCAGCTACGACAGGTAGTGTTAACAATATGCATGATACGCTGACACCGCTGGGTGGCATTACCCCTCTGGCCCTAATGATGCTCAATAACGTCTTCGGGGGAAAAGGTGTCGGATTAATCAATATGCTGATGTATGCCATCATGGGCGTCTTCTTATGTGGATTAATGGTCGGCAGAACACCAGAGTTTCTCGGGCGAAAGATAGAAGCCAAGGAGATGAAGCTGATTGCGATTGCCATCCTTGTGCATCCGTTCATTATCCTTGTACCAACAGCAGGTGCGTTCTTAACGGACTTGGGCAACAGCTCCATTACGAATCCCGGATTCCATGGACTTAGCCAAGTGTTATATGAATATGTCTCTTCTGCCGCGAACAATGGTTCAGGATTTGAAGGGCTTGCGGACAACACCACCTTTTGGAATGTTACAACTGGGATCGTAATGCTGCTTGGCCGTTATGTCTCTATAATCGCGATGCTGGCAGTTGCAGGTTCACTGATCCAGAAGAAGCCAGTTCCTGAGACGATTGGCACATTCCGCACAGACAATGGTCTGTTTACCGGAATTCTGATTGGTACCGTAGTAATTATCGGTGCGCTGACGTTTCTGCCGGTCATTGTGCTCGGCCCGATTGCAGAATATTTGACCTTACGGTAGGAAGAGGGAGAACAAGATGAGTACTGTAAAAAGAAAAAAGCTGCTGACGGGACCCATACTCCTAAGCGCTGTAAAGGATAGCTTTATTAAGCTTAACCCGGTGACGTTAATCAAAAATCCGGTCATGTTTGTAGTCGAAATCGGTACGATTATTGTATTGCTTATGGTACTGGCCCCCGGATATTTTAATGCAGAGAAATCGGTAGGCTTCAATATCACAGTGTTGTTCATTTTGCTATTCACAGTGTTGTTTGCCAACTTTGCTGAAGCGCTGGCTGAAGGCCGCGGGAAAGCCCAGGCGGATTCACTCAAGAAAACGAAACAGGATATCACAGCTAACAAACTCGTTGGAGGGTCTGTGAAGACCGTTTCTTCTTCCGAGCTTCGTAAAGGAGATATCGTCATCGTTAGTCAGGGAGAACTTATCCCTGGCGATGGTGAAGTAATTGAAGGGCTGGCCTCCGTAGATGAATCGGCAATTACAGGTGAATCTGCACCTGTTATTAAGGAAGCTGGCGGAGATTTTGGCTCAGTCACAGGCGGCACCCGGGTAGTCAGTGATGAGATTAAAGTCAAAATTACCAGTGATCCCGGTGAGTCATTCCTGGATCGGATGATCTCCCTCGTTGAAGGGGCGAAACGTCAAAAGACACCCAATGAAATTGCATTAAATACACTCTTGATCAGTCTGACGTTGATTTTCCTGATTGTAGTAGTGACCTTGCGGCCTATTGCGACTTATCTGGGCGTTGATCTAGATATTCCTGTTATGATCGCTCTGCTGGTCTGTCTGATCCCGACCACAATCGGGGGACTGCTCTCCGCTATCGGGATAGCAGGGATGGACCGCGTCACACAGTTTAATGTCCTTGCTATGTCAGGGAAGGCTGTTGAAGCTGCCGGCGACATTAATACAATGATTCTAGATAAGACCGGTACGATTACTTTCGGAAACCGGATGGCGAGTGATTTTGTGCCTGTTGGAGATGAAACGGAAGCTGAGCTTACGGCTTGGGCAGCTATTAGTTCGCTAAAGGATGAGACTCCGGAGGGACGTTCTGTTATTGAGCTGGCTAAGAAGCTGGAACGCAGCTATGACAGCAAACTTGCTGAAGGCGGAGAGTTCGTAGAGTTTAAGGCTGAGACCCGTATGAGTGGCATAGATCTACGTGATGGACGATCTGTTCGTAAAGGGGCAGTCGATTCCGTGAAGAAATGGGTACAGTCGAAGGGCGGAGTCATTCCCGCGAACCTCGACAGTAATTCCGATGCTATCGCTCGGATGGGGGGGACCCCGCTTGCTGTTGCGGTAGACAACCGGATTTATGGACTTATTTACTTAAAGGATACGGTTAAGCCAGGCATGAAAGAGCGGTTTGATGAGCTGCGAAAAATGGGAATCAAGACTATCATGTGTACAGGGGACAATCCGCTGACCGCAGCTACTATTGCCCGTGAAGCAGGGGTAGATGATTTTATTGCAGAAAGTACACCTGAGGATAAAATAGCGGTTATCCGCCGTGAGCAGAACGAAGGCAAGCTGGTGGCAATGACTGGCGATGGTACAAATGACGCACCTGCCCTTGCCCAAGCTGATGTGGGCTTAGCGATGAACAGTGGGACTACAGCCGCTAAGGAAGCAGCAAACATGGTTGATCTGGACTCCGATCCCTCGAAGATCATTGAGGTTGTAGCTATTGGTAAACAGCTACTGATGACGCGGGGCGCGTTGACAACGTTCAGTATTGCGAATGATATCGCTAAATACTTCGCAATTATTCCGGCAATGTTCATGCTCGCTATTCCTGAAATGGAAGCCCTGAATGTCATGGGATTGGGTTCACCTAGCTCGGCAATTATATCTGCATTAATATTTAATGCGATTATTATTCCGCTGCTGATCCCATTGGCTATGAAAGGTGTCTCGTATAAAGCGATGAGTTCTACGAAGCTGCTGGGACGTAATATTTTTATCTATGGTTTAGGTGGGGTAGTCGTTCCATTTGCGGGCATCAAACTTATTGATTTGCTCGTAAGTGTATGGATATAACAACGGATTGACTAATCATTGAAAGGGTGAGAGCATCGTGAATAACAGAAAGTCGATTGCGGACGCTGAAGAACAGTTGTCATCATCGAAGGGTGCTAATTTCTTTATCATATTACGGCTATGTCTAGTGTTTGTTGTTCTCTGCGGAGTGATTTATCCGCTGACTACTACAGCGATTGCTCAAGTTCTGATGCCATCGCAAGCAAACGGCAGTCAGCTGAAGAATGACGCGGGAGTAGTTGTGGGCTCAGAACTCATCGGGCAAAGCTTTACGGATCCGGCGGTATTCCATGGCCGTGTATCCAGCATTGATTATAAAGCGGAAGCTTCAGGCTCCAATAACTACGGCCCATCCAACCCGGATATGCTGCAGCGGACGAAGGATTCCATCACACAGTGGCAGCTGGATAATCCGGATGTGCCTGTAAATAAGCTGCCGGTTGATTTAGTAACCAACTCAGGTTCAGGTCTTGATCCGCATATCACTCCTGCGTCAGCAATCGTGCAGATTCCCCGGATCAGTAATTTGACCGGGCTTCCAGCCACGCAGCTGGAAGAGCTAGTGAATAAGCAGACCGAAGGTCGCGATCTAGGGCTGTTTGGTGAAGAGCGGGTAAATGTTCTGAAGCTGAACATGGAGCTGCAGAAATTAACGAACAAATAAATATAGCTAATATCCCTGCCCGATTGTTCACATTGGGTCAGGGATATCTTGCTTTCTGGCATAGAAGAGTGCATGGATGATCGGGTTATTAAGGAGTGGTCTTGATGGGAACATATCGGAGGAAGACGCCGGAGGAACTGCTGCTCTCTATTTATGAGCTGCATCGTGGACGCCTGAAGATCTATATAGGTCCGGTCAGTGGATCAGGCAAGACCTATCAGATGCTGCGTGAGGGTCAGGCGCTGAAAGCACAGGGCATCGATGTTGTAATCTGTGCGGTTTCAACCAACCAGAGTCCAGAAACAAGGGATCAGCTGGGTGACTTGGAACGGATTCCAAGTATTCATTGGTTTCAGAAGGAGATCGAGAAGAAGGATCTGGATGTGAAGGCCATTGTGGCGCGTAATCCAGAGGTTGTACTGACCGATGGATTGGCTCATCATAATCGCGAGGGTGCGGAGAGATCAACTAGGCTGGAGGATATCAAATATTTATTGGGCTGTGGAATTAGTGTCATCACAACTGTAAACGTATACGAGCTGGAGGGCGCAGCAGATCTAGCGCGGAAGTGGACGGGGATTGAGGTGGAATATTCCTTGCCTGCGGAAGTGCTCACCCTTGCAGATGATATCGTTCTAATTGATGTGACTCCGGAAAAGATACTTCAACGTTTGTCCGAAGGACATTTGGGCAAGAAGCAGCGGACTTCGCTTTTTAACAAAGGGAATCTAAGCAAGCTGCGGGAGCTGGCGCTGAGAATGGTTGCGGAGGATGTTAATGGTTCGCTGGAGAAGCATCGGGAGGAGCAAGGATTGCTGGGGGCTTCGGGGATTGCCGAAAAAGTGTTGGTGTCCGCACAGTATTATTGGAATGGCTCGATTCATATCCGCCGTGGACAGCAAATCGCTAAACGGTTAAACGGAGATCTGGCAGTGGTATCCTTCTGGAAGCAGGGCCTGACGCCCTCTAAGGAAGCAGCAACCTTCAAGCGATCCCTATGGAAGCTGACTGAGAAGATTGGGGCCTCGATGGAGGAGATTTCTTTTCGCTCGAAGAGGGAGATTCCGGGACTTCTAGTGAAATACGCTATCCAGCATAATATTACCCGTATCGTTATGGGACACTCCAAGCAAACGGCGTGGCAGGAGCTGTGGAAGGGTTCGATTGCTAACTCATTGTTAAAGCAAATCCGCGGAGTAGATGTGTTTTTCGTGGCTGATCGTGCTGAGCGTGAGGGAGAGCGTGTTCTTCCTACCCGGCAGAGCCGAAATGAGCGGAAAGCCGATGCCTATCACAGATTAAGCACTCAGGAAGTAAAGGATAAAATCGATGCGATTCGTGGGGGCACATTTAAAGTGTACATTGGTGCTGCTCCCGGGGTGGGCAAGACTTATAAGATGCTGCGAGAAGGAAATGATCTCTTAAAGAGAGGGATCGATGTTGTTATTGGATTACTAGAAACGCATGGACGTAAAGAAACCCTTGAACAGATCGGTGAGCTGGAGATCCTTCCGCGACTGAGTATTGACTATCGGGGGACTATCCTTGAGGAAATGGATACGGCAGCTATCATTAAGCGTAATCCGGAGGTCGTACTGGTAGATGAACTGGCACATACCAATATGCCGGGCAGCAAACATAAGAAGCGGTATATGGATGTTATGGAGCTATTGGATGCGGGGATCTCTGTAATCTCCACAGTGAATGTTCAGCATTTAGAAAGCTTGAATGATGCAGTAGAACAAATTACCGGAGTTAGAGTGAGAGAGACTTTCCCAGACAGCATTCTGCAACGGGCCGACGAGGTTGAACTTATCGATGTATCCCCAAAAACACTGCAAGAGCGGATGAAGGATGGAAAAATATATGCGATGACCAAAGTAGATCAGGCGCTGGGGGCTTTTTTCAAAATCGGCAATCTAATCGCCCTCCGTGAACTGGCCCTGCGGGAAATTGCTGATGATGTGGATGAACGTCTGGAGGCCTGGGAACGTGTCGGGTCGCTGCGGGGACCTTGGCGGCGGCAGGAAGTGATCTATGTGTGCATCACCTTAGGAGATCATGCGGAGCGTCTGATTCGGCGCGGTTTTCGGATTGCCTATCGTCTAAAAGCTTGCTGGTATGTTACGTACGTACAGGAATATAAGCAGAGTGGGCCTTCTTACGATAAACGAATTAATGATTTGAAAGAATTGACGGAACGACTGGGTGGAACGTTTAAGATGATTCCTAACGTGCTCCCCGCACGAGTGTCTTCCTTGTTGCTTGAAAGGTCTCAAGCCTTACAGAGCACACAGATTATTATCGGCCAGTCCCAACGCTCATGGGTGCGTAAATGGCTGCGTGGGGATGTCACTAAGCAGATTCTGCGTTCGGCCAGAAATGTAGATGTACTGGTCGTGGCAAATCTTATGCGTGAGGAACCCTAAGCTTTAGAACAATGAAAAAAAGGGATTCCTTGCCGATTGGCTGTTGGAATCCCCTTTTTTGTAAGCATATATCAAGTGCTAAATGATTAAACGAATGAATTACTGAGCAGCTTCGAGGAGTGCTTTCAGCTCGGGAAGATTGAATCCTTTGGTGGCGTGATCCCCTGCTACTGTAACAGGAACACCCATGAAACCAAGCTTTTCGACTTCCTCTTGATAGATTGTGCTAGTCATAACATCTCTTACTTCAAAAGGGATACCTTGCTCGGTAAGATATTGTTTGACCAGATTACAATCGCTGCAGCCTGCTGTTGAATAAACAATCACTTGCTGGCTCATTGGTTCACAGCCTCTTTGATAGCATCTCTTGTGATCTTCCAGTGGGAAGTGTTCCAGCGAACCTCATTATCCTCTAGCAGGAAGAGCTGTGGAGATTCATGCTTAATCCCGAAATCCTCGGCAATTTGATTGGAAACTGGACGATCCTCGATGACTAGAACTACTGCTGCTGTAGTATCCGCATCCTTTAGATAAGCCTGGAACTCTTCATTAGCTTTGGCGCTAATCGGGCAGGTAGTGCTGTGTTTGAACAGCAGCTTCTTGCCAGGTTTAGCCACATACTGCTCAAGATCTTCCAATGTATGAAGTTGTTGAATAGACATAGATATCACCCTCCTGGGATCGTTATTTTACTAACCATTGTGTTGTTAACAACCTGTAATCATGATTGTAACATATATTAAATTTAAAACAAAAAGGATTCTGAAGCAGCTAATCCAAGGATGACCAAACCCTCATTTTAGCGCGTTGAAAAAAAGAGGACGGCATGCTAAGGTGAAAGGAAGACAACTTGCTTCAATAATCCTTACTAGGTAGGAGTGTTGAAAAGAATGAACAGAGTCGCATGTGTGACTGGAGCTGATCGGGGTCTTGGATTGTCTCTTGTACACTCTCTTTTAGAGAAACAGTTCTCAGTATTTGCTGGACAATACATGAGAGCCGCAGATGAATTGAAAGCGCTTAAAGAGAAGTATCCGGTACAGCTGGAACTTATTCCACTCGATATTGGTAGTAAGGATAGTGTAAAGCAGGCAGCAAGGGCTATCGCCAGCAGAACTGGGCATGTTGATATTCTTATTAATAATGCCGGAATTATTCATTCTGCAGATGATGCTACGATGCTGGTAGATATGGATGATGACAGTATGGCAGAGATTTATAATGTGAATACGCTAGGCGCGTTGAGAGTCAGCAATGCACTTATGGGACTTTTATTGCAAAGTAAGGATAAATTGATTGTTAATATTTCTTCGGAAGCGGGCAGCATCGGCAGAAATAAACGTATTAATATGTATGGCTACTGCATGTCTAAGGCGGCTCTCAATATGCAATCCTCCCTGATGCACAATCATCTAAAGACGCTTGGGGGTCAAGTGATGGTGTTTCACCCAGGCTGGATGAAGACTTATATGCATGGCGAAAAAAATGAGCAAGCGGATATTTCACCCGATGTGTCTGCAGACCAGATTATAAGTCAGGTTATGGAGTATAAAAAGTATCTGGGGGATGAGCCGGCCTATCTTGATGTGGATGGAAATACTTGGCCTTGGTAGATGGGCTTCCCGTAATCAAAAAAGTACACGAAGAAAGGCGATGATGTCTACACTAAAAGCACTGGCACTCGGAAGTTATTCGGAGGTTAAATATCACCCATTTGCGGGAGTAGACCGGGAGATTGAGCAGATACTTGCCAATGACCTGCAGGTATTCTCCTCGGAGAATTATGGGCTGCTTAATAAAGAAACATTATCTGACTACAAGCTGGTAGTCTCCTATACCGAATTCTCCGATGATAAAATACCAGCGGAACAAAGCAGCGCATTGCTCTCCTATGTGGCTAACGGTGGCGGATTACTAGTGGTACATAACGGAATCTCTTTACAGCGTAATCAGGAGCTAGGCGCCATGCTGGGAGCGCATTTCACTCATCATCCAGAATTCACTTCGCTCCAGATGTCCATACCGGTACAGGAGCATCCCATTATGCAGGGAATCGAAGAATTTGTGATCGATGATGAGCCTTATTATTTTGAGCAGCATCCCTATTTCGAAACAACTGTGCTTATGGAATATCCTCATGATGGGGCAATGAGGCAGGCGGCTTGGTGCCATGAATTTGGTCTAGGCCGGGTTGTTTATTTAATGCCTGGTCATCATTTGCCTTCTTTTTCCGTAGAGCCTTTTCGCCAGATGATTCGTAGAGGTGGACTTTGGGCGGCAGGATTATTGTAGGATATAAGCGGATATACTTGTTGTAACATATAACACGAGTCCAACTGCGGGTTAGCCGCGGTTGGATTTTTTTTGTTGACTCTAACATTGGTGTCAGGGTTTATACTGGTGTAGAACAATTCTCATGAACCCCGGGGAGAATGCTATGAAAATAGGTGAGCTTGCTAAACTGACGGGCGTAAGCGTCCGTTCACTTCGTTACTATGAGAGTCAGGGATTAATCTCGCCGATCCGTCAGGCCAACGGATATCGGGAGTACTCTTCACTTGCTGTAGAAACGGTAGAAACGATTAAACTATATTTAAACCTGGGTCTGTCGACAGAGCAGATCGCGGGCTTTCTACATTGTGTCTTGAAGAACAAAGAAGCTTTCTGCGCAGAAGTGATGCCACTATACCGCAGTAAACTGGAAGATATTGAACGTCAGCTTGTAGAGCTGAATCAGATCAAGAGGAATTTGGAAGAACGAATGGCATCTATTCTGCAGGAGCAGGATGAGAGCAAGCTGGGCACGTGTACACTGGAGAACTCGGAATAGTACTGCTGGTGATGCAAAATAGAGGAGGAATGGCAAATGTCCATTATAAATGCCGAAAGCGCGGATTGGGTGCGGGCAGAAATACGTGGTGGAGGAACGGTACTGGTGGATTATGGTGCGCCATGGTGCCCCCCTTGTAAGGTGCTGCTGCCTGTTCTGGAGGATCTTCACCAGGAATATGGAGACGATGTTTCTATTGTTAAGGTGAATTGTGATGAACTGCCGGATTTGGCTGGAGAAGCTGGTGTTATGGGGATGCCTACAGTTATTGTATATAAAGAGGGGCAACCCCTGGAAAAGCTGGTCGGTCTGCGTCCGAAAGCAGCCTACCAAGGCATACTGAACAAGGTTCTTCAAGCATAAGGCGATAATTCTAAAGATGAAAATAGGGAGACTCCATATTGTGGGGTCTTTTTTGCGTGCATGATTTACCCATCTTCGGTAAAAAATACGAACACAGCTATAAAGGAGGTGATGAAGGTGTGGAACAGTATTCTTGAGATAATTCCTAAATGGAGCGTGATTTTCCAAGCTATTATGATTTTTTTCGTTCCGTTTATTCTAATCCGGATGATGAGTTGGGCTAATGTAAAGGAAGATACGATAAGTACTAGAGCAACAAAGGCTACCGGCAGCATAGGTGGGGGTGTTCCTTACGGAGAAGCCTCTCTAGGTTCTAGCAATACGAAAAAGGTTGCTAAGGTGGACGATTCCGTTGAAATCAGTGAAGAATCTTCTACAGGAGCAAGCTATAGTGGTCAATTTCGGGAGGATTTGCAAAGATTTAAAGAGATGAGCACAGATATGCATGATGTGAGTTTTCGGGAGTTACGTATCGGAGGTATAAAGCTGCAAGCGGCCCTTATATTTGTAGATGGACTGACAGATAAAGATAAAATGGATCGGAATATTCTGAAGCCTTTAATGAATGCCTATAAGGTTTTTAAGGATCCCCATACGATACCGGAAGCAAAGGATCTAAAAGATATTCTCATTCATGAGATCGTGCTTATTTCGGAAGTTGAGTTTACAGATGATGTGAAGCTCTCCCTTCAAAAGGTATTGTTCGGCTCTGTAGTGCTGCTAGTAGAAGGGATACCGGAGGCTATTGTACTCAGCACCCCGAAAGGAAATACAAGAGGGATAGAGGAGCCTGAATCAGAAGCTGTCTTGCGGGGATCGCGAAGCGGATTTAATGAGACGTTAAGTGACAACACGGCATTACTGCGCAGACACGGGCAGAGCACAGAGCTAGCCATGATTTCTTTTACTGTAGGCAAGAGGATGAAGAAGGATCTGGTTCTAACTTATATCAAAGACATCGCGAATGATGAACTGGTCGAAGAAGTCAAACGAAGAATCAGGACGATTGATATAGATGATGTGCAAGAATCTGGTTATGTGGAGCAATTAATCGAAGATAATAGCTTCACTCCATTCCAGCAGATTCAGAATACGGAAAGACCTGACCGCGTAATGGCAGCGTTATTGGAAGGAAGAGTCGCTATCCTACTGGATGGCACACCCTTTGCCTTGATCATGCCAGTTTCCTTCGGGATGCTGCTGCAATCCCCAGAGGATTATTACGATCGGTGGATGGTGGGTTCATTGGTGCGCTTGCTGCGTTTTCTCGCCGCATTAATATCAATGTTTGCACCGGCACTATATATTTCCTTCCTCTCCTTTCAGCCAGGATTGATTCCGACAAAGTTGGCTATTTCAATCATCAGTTCCCGACAAGGTGTACCCTTTTCGGTATTAATTGAAGCCTTGATCATGGAGACCTCCATCGAAATATTGCGGGAGGCTGGACTCCGGCTGCCTAAACCTATCGGTCCTGCGATGGGGATTGTTGGCGGTCTTATCATCGGCCAAGCCGCGGTAGAAGCCGGAATTGTAAGTCCGATTCTAGTCATCGTTGTTTCAGTTACAGCAATTTCCTCCTTCACCATCCCTATGTATAGTGCGGGAATGACGCTGCGTATGCTCCGTTTTATAGCTATGTTTTCTGCAGCAGTCTTTGGATTATATGGAGTTGTGTTATTTTTCCTTTTCCTGAGTGCCCATTTAATCAAGCTAAAAAGCTTTGGCATGCCTTATCTTGGCATGTTTATCCCGTATAAGATTAAGGATTGGAAAGATTTTATATTCCGTATGCCGCTGCAATTTCTAACAGGCCGCCCTACGCTGTTGAAGCCGAAGGACCCCCGACGCAAAGGATGAGAGATCTAAGTAAAGGAGGAAGCGAATATGAGTACCGAGGTGAAGGACCGAATTACTGCTGTTCAAGCGACGATCATATTAGCCAATTATACTATTGCGGCAGGGATACTTACACTTCCTCGGACGATTGTAGAGGCTAGTGAAACTCCAGATGTATGGATCTCCGTTTTTTTAGGGGGAGTACTTACCTTTTTTACAGGTTTAATTATAGTGAAACTTAGTCAACGGTTTCCAGGTCAAACCATCTTTCAATTTAGCGGGAAAATCATTGGCAAGCCACTTGGAGTGATTCTCTCTATATTAGTAATTGTGTATTTTCTGTGCATAGCCAGTTTTGAAGCACGTTCCGTGCAGGAAGTGACCTCTTTTTTTCTGCTGGAGGGAACCCCACCTTGGGCGATTGTTGCCGTGTTTATTTGGATAGCCTTCTATCTGTGCAGAGGAGGACTTAATGCCATAACTAGCATGTGCAGGTTGATTGTTCCAATTGCATGGACAATTTTTGTTGGAGTAAGTTTGCTTAGTGTTGAAGTTTTTGATATCGATAATCTGCGGCCTTTTCTTGGAGATGGGCTAGAACCGGTATGGAAGGGCATCAGGCCAACCATTCTAACTTTTACTGCTGGTGAAGCGATGCTGTTCATTGTGGCTTTTATGGATAAGCCACAAAAAGCAGTAAAGGTAATTATTGCTGGATCATGTATATCAACGTTCTTTTATCTTTTAGCCGTTGTAATGACTATTGGTGCATTTTCTATAGATGGAGTGGTCACAAGAACTTGGCCATTTCTTGATCTAGTGAGAAGCTTTGAGGTGAATTATCTTATTTTTGAGAGGTTTGAATCGCTGCTGCTTGTAATCTGGATTATGCAAATTTTTTGCACCTTCTGTATCACTATTTATGCTGCTGCTTTGGGAGTTTCTCAAATATTTCATAAACGATTTAATAGCTGCTTATTGGCTATACTTCCAGTAGCCTATGTAGTTTCCAGAACGCCTCCAAATGTGAATGCTCTGTTTGCATTAGGGACAGTTGTGGGGAATTGGATGATCGTTTTATTTGGATTAATTCCATTGCCGCTGTTGATCATCGCACATTTCCGGAGGGCGGCTTCATGAAAAAATGGAGAGTGTCGATTACATTTCTTATATTATGTATTCTGTTGACCGGCTGCTGGAGCAGCACACCTGTTGAAGAGTTAAGTATGGAGATTGGTGTTGCCCTGGACAGTGCGGAGGAGACAGGGGATGAGGAGGCAACCCAGCAAGGAGGCGGGGGAAATCCCATGCCTGCGCAAATAATGAGTACCTATCAGTTTACGATTCCTCAAGGCTCAGGAGGGTCAGGTATGAAGTCTGGGGCTTCCCCATCCTCAACCAGAAATTACTATAACATGAGTGAAGTAAGTGATTCGATGTTTGAAGCGTTACGGGCACTTTCACTGCGTACTAGACGTACTCCGATCGGACATCACCTTAAGGTCATTGTGATCGGTGAGAAGCTTGCGCGCTCTACCAAGTTTTCTGAGTTAATTGATTTCTTTAGCAGGGACAACGATATCCGTCCCAGTGTTCTACTATATGTCAGCAAGGGAAAAGCCAAAGATGTATTGGAAAATGCGCTGCCGGGCCAAACCCCTTCATTTGTCTTAGAGGGGATTTTTGTGAATAGAAGTCGGAGCACGAGGATATGGGAGCCGGTTTCAATAGCTAAAGTAGCGGGTCCTTTGCATGGTAAAAGAAGTTTCATGTTGCAGAATGTAATTTCTTTAGAAAAAGAGAAGGAGACAAAGCTGGATGGAGCAGGCGTAATTAAAGGGAAAACGGGAAAGCTCGTTGGTTTTTTTGATGCATCGGAGCTGGAAGGAATGGTCTGGCTGACTGGAAAGGGAGAGGGGGGTGTTCTCAAAGCATACGACCCGTCTAACAATAAGCTTATTACCTATGAAATCAAATCCCTGGGTAGCAAGTATAAGGCTACTGTGAAGGATGGGAAGATCTCTTTTCATGTGAAAATAGAATCTACGGGGAGATATGGTGAGGCTTTTGCCAAGAGTGCGAAGAAGTTACATGACGGCATTGTAAAGGAGGATAAAGCAGTGCTAGAGAAGCATGTCGTAGACATGCTTCAGGTCACTGTGAAAAAAATGCAGAAGGAGCTACATACAGAGGTTGCAGGTTTCGGCAACGCTTTGCGTATTCAACATCCAGCTGTATGGCGGAGCGTAGAGGATAACTGGGATGAAACCTTTAGCGAGATTCCGATTACCTATGAAGTGAAGTTAAATATTGAAGAGTATGGTGCATCAGATACATCGGCTGAATAGAAAGGAACATTTGCAATATTGTATGGAGCTACTTCGTTTGTGTCTGGATGGGAATGACGTCATTATGATGCAGTGCATCGAGCACTTCATCCTTTAATTGCGACGTGAAGGCATTCCATGCTTTTTTACCGATGTCCAGCTCTTCACGTCCAATAGCATTCAGTGTTTCCAGCCATAGACGTTTATCGTTAATCAGCCCAAGTTGATCTTGAATCTCTTTATAGATCTCCTCATGCGCATGAAATTTCTGATTTAACGCAAAATCGGCTGCACTCGCGGTATAACGCAGTTCTTTAGCAGCAATTCTTAGCTGGTGCAAAGCGTCGAAGGCTTCTGTAGATTCGGCATTGTCTTCATGGAAAATAGCTTTGCAGGTTTTTTTCTTCTGCTCATAAGCGATCTCAAGCTCACGCATAACAACGTTAACATTCTTTTTTGCGACCAGGGCTTCAAGCTGCTCGCTTAGGAAGGTCTTCCACTTTTCCTCGAGGTCTTCATTGATTAGTTCAGGCAGCTCATTAGCGAGCCTCTTGCGGTAAGTTTTGCGCTTGTCCTTTTGGTAAGCGATCACTGCCTTTAACAGGTCTGCAGTTTTGGAATCTCCGTTCTCCTTCGCTTGCTTGCGCTTGATCTTGAAAGACTCTATTAGAACATCTGCATCTCTCACTTTACCTAATCTCTTTTGCGCTTTTTTGAAAATAGGGTACAGGCCTGAAGTGTGCCGCGGATCAAGAATGGATAATAGACTTAGCAGCTTACGGCAGTTCACTCTTGCCTGGTGGATATCTTCATCAGCGAATTTATTTAATGCGTCATGGCTGTAATCCCAAAAGTTGATATAAAGGTGGTTAAGGGCTTGTTCCCATTGCTTTGTTTTGGTTAGCTGTCGTTCTTGTGTCAGCTTGTCTCCTGTCATGCAGCATCACTCCTTAACGTTTGGGATAGCATGAATTTAGGTCTTCCCCTATTATGCTCTGGGGCAAGTCCATTTACTATAAGAATAGCGTTATCATAACCTCATTTCAATTCTCTACTCACAGCAGGGAGACAGATCGGTTACAATATTACTATCATTATTTATACGGATAGGCTTGGAGCTTTAGCTGGTAGAGAATAGCAGGTCTCGTGGCTCATATTCGGGAAAGAGGGGCTTTGGTGGATACTCGTGAGTATGATTCAATATTTAGTAAACTTCCTTCAGAAATGGGTCTCTTTCAACATCTGAGTGGAAGGGATGAGAGTAAAGGTACAGAAGCAGGGAGCTTAGAGGATATGTTGGTCCCATTCGCTTTTGAGGAAACCTTATGCCGGGATGTTGGAGCGGGCCTTATACCTCCCAGCTTACATCTGTGGAGTCATTCTGGTGGTGTAGCGCTTGGACTTCGGGACAGTAAGCTACCGTGTGCAGCTCAGGCGATGCTTACGCTTGAGGAGCAAGGGATTAGAACGGCGGTTAGGCATTCCGGCGGGGCTGCGGTGCCTCTGGATGCAGGGATCATTAATGTTTCTCTAGTTCTGCCCAAAGGACGTGGAAAGCTGGATTTTCATGATGACTTTAAGCTCTTGGCTGCTTTGATCACTGAAGGGGTTGCTATAAGTCATCCACAGGCTGCGGCGCAAATTGAGGCTGGTGAGATTGTTGGTTCTTACTGCCCGGGTGATTTCGATCTGGCCATTGGTGGCCGGAAGTTTTGTGGTATTGCTCAACGTAGGCAGAACAATGCCTATTTTGTACATGCTTTTGTCGTAGTTTCTGGCTCGGGTCAAGAACGCGGTGAACAAATTCGGAATTTCTATGCGCAAGCCTCCGGAGGAGACTCCTCATTAGCTTATCCACGGGTTCGTCCAGAGACGATTGCTGGACTTGGTGAACTCGGTGGACCTGAAGTGGCGAAAGTGTTTGTGGAGGGAATTATTCAGGCTTTAATTCGTCGTGGAGTATCGCTTAGAGCATCTTGCATTTTGCAGCAAGAGACAGGATACAGCTTGGACTATGATGATCCACGTGTGCTCGATGCAACGAGGGTGCTTCGCGAGCGGTATTCCTGAGGGCTGAGCATGGGGTGGAGTCTGTTAAAAAAGGACGTAACGGAAAGCTGGCTAGAGCCAGCCTACGTAACGTCTTTTTTTAATATTCAACAATGCCGCTTTTTTAATTATACAACTCAGGACGTCTGTCCGAAAAAATCGGAATTTGTTTCCTAATCTCACGCACCCGATGTAAATCGATCTCTCCGGTTAGAATTTGTTCCTCTTCAGACGCCTCACACACAATATCTCCCCAAGGATCAATAATCATTGAATGCCCAGCAAAGATATTGGCAGGATCGCTGCCTGCACGGTTGCAGGCTACAACATAACATTGGTTCTCGATGGCTCGGCTGATCAATAACGCCCGCCAGTGGGACAATCTGGGCAGTGGCCATTCAGCGCAGACGAACAGGATTTCCGCCCCTTGTGCGGTATGGGCGCGAACCCACTCCGGAAAACGGATATCATAACAGATTAGCCCTGCACATAACGTATTGTCTAATGTAAATAGTCCTTTGGCTTCTCCCGGCTGCAGATACAAATGTTCGTCCATCAGCTGGAACAAATGCAGCTTGCTGTATTGTCCGACGAGCTCACCTGATCGATTAAATACATACATACGATTGGTTACACCAGCATCATTTCGGCTAGCGACAGAACCAGCGATGATATTGATGCTGTATTGTTTAGCCAAGCTGGAGATGAATTCCTTGGTAATTTCTCCTTCCGGATCGCCAATATCTTCTAAGCGAGTCAGATCATAACCAGTGGTCCATAGCTCAGGGAGAATCAGACAATCGGGGGCAGCGACAGCGGCTTCATTTATTTTCTGGGCAACAGCAGCATAATTCATAGCGGGATTGCCAAATGCTATATCCAGCTGAATCAGGGATATTCTCATAGGTATTCTCCTCTTTTGTTCAAGCGTATAGCACTGGATGAGGATAAGCAATGTTGATTTTTTAAAAATGATTTGATATATTAGTTGACGGGTCAATTATTATGCGTTAGTATAATTTCATACAAAACAATTGCATGCAATTAAATTTAGAAAGGAGGTATATTTTGACGGAGTACTGTCCTGAGGAAGAACATATATTTGAACTGCTGCAGGCCTTGAACAAAGGAATCTCTCCAAAATTTGAACGTTGTGCAGGGATCAGTCCCACACGGCTTCGCCTCCTGCATGAACTGTTTCGGGTAGATGAAGTCAGCCAAATCAGTCTGCAAAAGGAAATGGATATTGATGCGGCAGCCGTCACACGTCATCTGAAGGGATTGGAAGAGAGTGGCATGATCGCTCGCCGCAATAACCCAGCCGATAACAGGGTCACATTGGTCTCATTAACCGATCAAGGTCGGGAAAGAATGGTTCAATATAGCGAAGAGAAAAGGCGGTTTATCGCTACTCTGCTAACAGGTTTTAACGATCAGGAGAGAGCAGTGCTCATTGATATGCTCAATCGTCTGCAATCTAATATCATTCTGTTGTAACTTACAAAACACACTCAAAGGAGAATTAATCATATGAACGCTACACAAACAAATGATTTTCAAGAAATTATTACAGGACGCCGCTCTATTCGCAAATATGATCCATCCGTTAAGATCAGCAAAGGAGAAATGACACAGATTCTTACCGAAGCTACACTTGCTCCATCTTCAGTGAACATGCAGCCTTGGCGTTTTCTGGTCATTGAAAGTGACGAAGCTAAAGCTACTTTAGCGCCTCTCGCTCGTTTTAATAACGTACAAGTAGAGACTTCTGCAGCTATGATTGCCATCTTTGGTGATCTGAACAACTTTGATTATGCTGAGGAAATTTACGGTACTGCTGTTGAACGTGGACTTATGCCTGCTGAAGTAAAAGAAAATCAATTAACCAGATTATCCGCTCATTTCGCTAACCTGCCACGGGAAATTAACAGAGACACCGTGCTTATCGACGGCGCACTTGTTGCTATGCAGCTGATGCTGGTTGCTCGTGCACATGGTTACGATACAAACCCAATTGGTGGATTTGAAAAAGAACAAATCGCTGAAGCATTTGGTATGGAAAAAGATCGTTATGTTCCTGTAATGCTACTCTCCATTGGTAAAGCTGTTGATGCAGGTTACCCCTCTGTTCGTCTGCCTATCGATAAAGTTGCTGAGTGGAAATAATTATAAAGTTAGTAAGCCAACGTGCTACCATAAACACTAATCTTAGGAGGAATATACAATGATCATTATTCATGCTGTACTTAAAGTTAATCCAGAGCGTCGTGAACAGTTTTTGACGGAGTCTAAAGCATTACTGGCTGCTACTCATGCTGAAGAGGGTAACCTTTCTTATGAGCTATATGAGAATGCTGGAGAAGCCAACTCATTTATTATGATTGAGCAATGGCGTGATGCTGATGCAGTATCCAGCCACAATACGAGCGCTCATTTTACTGCTTTCTCAGCTAAAGCCGGCGAATTCTTGGCTGCTCCTCTAGATGTTAAAGTATTTAGCGCAGAACAGGTAAAATAAGCTGTCTCCATTCTTAGCGAATTTTTTTAATCCTAAACAGGGATGATCCATAGCCATAAAGGCTGTGGGGCATCTCTGTTTTGCATTTCACCCCGTTTATAAAAAGGAGATCTAGGGTATCTATCCTTACCTTGATTCAAAGGCATGCAATATAATCGATGGGGGACTTTACATATGAAGACACAGAGAAATATGATTGATTTCTTGAATTATTATCTATCCGGCGGATCGCTTGCCCGTATTATGGATGTAGCAGGAGAAGAGGTGGAGCGTAAGCTTGAGGGGATAGATCTAGAGGCTGCCAG
This sequence comes from Paenibacillus sp. FSL H7-0716, assembly GCF_038002705.1. Lineage (NCBI taxonomy): Bacteria > Bacillati > Bacillota > Bacilli > Caryophanales > Paenibacillaceae > Paenibacillus > Paenibacillus sp. FSL H7-0716. The sequence continues at coordinate 57,363 of NZ_JBBODA010000024.1, read as the reverse complement.
AGCCTATCGTCAGACGCTTGGCGGAGTCATTACGACAAGTCAGCAGCTAGCCCAGCTACCTGGTTTTAGTCCAAGCTTACTGGAACAACTTACTGAAGTATTGGGCAGACTAGACTCAGGCAAGCTAAAGGCTCTGGCTCCGCAGACTACGTGGAATAATCAAGTAACACCTTACGTGAATGGTCCAGAGTGTCTAGGAATGATATTAGAGGAGATCAGAAAAGCGCAGCATTATATCCACCTGTCTGTCATGCTTTTCTTTAACGATCGCTCGGGGAATCTGGTTGCAGATGAACTGTTTTATGCTCTTAAGCGTGGCGTTAAGGTAAGGGTTATGGTCAATTACACATTGACGGCTTTGGGGTACGGAAATAATCTGGAGTACGGCCAGTTCGCCAAGATTGCTGATCGGCTTGAGAATGCAGGCGCTAAGCTGCTGAATACCTTCAATTCGTATTATACAGCCATTGAATGGCGGGTGAAACGAAAGGCGCTGGAGCAAGAGGGAGTGCCGGAAAGTATCTTGTTTCTGCAGGATAAAGTGCAAGAGGATGTTGAGGTCACAGGACTGAATGTCATCGATCATCGGAAGTTTATGGTCATAGATGGGGTAACCTCGATTATAGGCAGTGTAAATATTGGTGACCAATATACGTATGAGACCCCGGTGCAGGCATCCTCTGCAATGAGTATAGATGGACATCCACAGGGCATTCCTAGTAAAGAGGCTGAGTGGCATGATGGCTGCTTCCGGATTCGCGGCGCTGCAGCGCAGCCTTTGAATGCAATGTTCTATTCTCGCTGGCTGCTTCTAGGCGGAGATCATTTTGATGTGAATGATGTCTTTTATTATCCTGATGTGGATTATCATTTTGGTGAGGAAGAATGTACGCTGTTAGCAAGCTTTCCAGGTAACCCGGTTAACCTGATTCAACAATATTATCTGGATTTAATTACTTACGCGGCTGAAGAGACGATCATCGTGAATCCTTATTTGATTGATCAGGATTTTTGGGATCGGCTCGGGCTGCTTGGTCCGGAATGCTCGTGTAATTTGAACATTTGTAACCCGCTGGAGGTCAATGATCATCCTACAAATCGCGCGGCGGTAAGAGGCAATATGTATATGCCGTTTATTAACGGTGTTTCCTTCTATGACTATAGTGCCACCGGTCGATTTTCCCATTGGAAAATCACCTATGACCATAGAGCACAAGCCGTTTTTCACGGTTCATATAATATCAACGAAAGAAGTGCCTGCCACGATTTTGAGCTGGGAATGCTGGTAAAAGGGGAGGCCTTTGCAGAGCAGATAAAGTCTATGATCGATTATGACCTGAGTGTCTCGCGGAAGATTACCAGTAAAAGTGAGTTCTTTAAGCATCCTTGGTTACACCCTAGTACTTATCTGAATAAGGCAACCCAGAATTATACTTGATAAACTGGGCTAATTCTCATGATATAATGATCGTTATAAATCATTAGGGTGGAGTATTGGCTATGCAAATCAAAATTACAAAAAGTGGTTTGAAAAAGGACGAGGTATTCTTTCTCACAGAATATGGGGAGGGCCGGGGAATCTGGTGTGGTGCTCCTGTGAATCCAGGGGCAGAAATGGATGTGGAATTCGAGCTTTCGGAGCTGCTTATGAGGTGGGTGGATATCCATCCTGTACCTGCAGGTGAGTTCAATATCAGGCTCGAACAGGATAAGGTTATTTTTACGGGCGTGTTGGAGAATATTGAAGAAGATGGCACAGGATTTTTACGAATAGGTGAAGGGTTAGTGATGTTCGAGTGTCTCGGTGAACCTATGGCACTGGGAGTGTTCGTAGAATTGCAGGTCCGTGATGTACGAATCTATCCCTTCAGTATTTGACGCTTCTTAGGGACTAAGATAACATACAAAGATAACATTAGATTCAGAAAGTTAAGCATGAGGAGTAGAAAGCTATGAACACCGAAATTCAGCAATTTAAGACCGAATTCTTCAAGGCGCTGGCTCATCCGATGCGTATTCGTATTCTGGAGCTGCTTAGCGAAGGTGAGAAGAATGTGAATGAACTGCAGGCTATTCTCGGCTCGGAAGGTTCTGCTGTATCCCAGCAGCTAGCTGTTTTACGCGCCAAAAATGTAGTAACTAGTGTGAAGGAAGGCACCACAGTCATTTATGCCTTACGTGATCCTCTGATCAAGGACCTTCTGGTCGTGGCCAAACAAATATTTGATAACCATCTCGTGAATACCATTTCATTGCTGGAAGGCATGCGCGGTGAGTGAATATGGAATAGATTAACGTTATTTTGGCGTTGACAACAGTCGCGTCCTAGAGTAATGTTCTTCTTATATTCAAATAATCAGATATTTAAAGAAAAGAAGGTTTGAACATGACAGGGCGGGGTCGTTATAAAGGCTACAATATGAACGCTTTTCGCAAGGATTTAATATCAGGGACAATCGTCGGGGTTATTGCCATTCCTTTAGGGATGGCATTTGCTATTGCTTCTGGTGTAAAGCCGGAATATGGCATTTATACGACAATCGTTGCCGGCATATGTATTTCATTGTTCGGGGGATCGAAATTTCAGATTGGTGGACCGACAGGTGCATTTATTCCTATCTTGTTCGCCATTGGGATGCAGTATGGTTATGAGAACCTGCTGTTAGCGGGGATGATGGCGGGGGTTATTTTAGTCCTCATGGGATTGTTAAGGCTGGGTGTACTGATTAAATTTATTCCGAAGCCGGTCACGATTGGTTTCACAGCAGGAATAGCGGTTATTATCTTCACCGGACAGATTGCTAATTTCCTTGGGTTAAGGGATATTGAACGGCACGAGAGCTTTGTAGATAACATGAAAGAGATTGGACTTCATCTATCGACGATCAATGGATATAGTATCCTGACCGCCGCGATTTGTCTGGCCGTTGTTATCCTAGCGATTCGCTTCGCTCCGAAGGTGCCGGGCTCATTGGTCGGCCTTCTTTGTGCGACTGTCATAGCAGCGTTATTTTTTAGCGGTAAGGTGACTACGATTGGTTTGGCCTATGGGAATATCCCTAATACACTGCCAAGCTTCCGTTTTCCGACCATTACCTGGGAGCGGATTACACTGCTGATTCGTCCGGCCTTTATCATCGCGATGTTGGGTGCTATTGAATCCTTATTGTCAGCTGTCGTAGCTGATGGGATGACGGGCAGCCGCCATCACAGCAACCGTGAACTGATTGGTCAGGGAATCGCCAATATTGCAGCTCCATTGTTTGGAGGAATTCCAGCCACAGGTGCCATTGCCAGAACCGCCACAAATATCAAAAGCGGTGCAGTTTCTCCGATCTCAGGGATCGTTCACGGGGGAGTGGTATTCCTAATTCTGCTGTTGTTTGCACCCTATGCTTCTAGTATTCCGTTGGCAGCGATGGCTCCTATCTTGATGGTGGTAGCTTGGAATATGAGTGAGCGTAAACAATTTCTTCATTTGCTTAAAATCAAAACAGGTGATTCTTTGGTGTTATTCATCACCTTTTTGTTAACGATATTTGCAGATTTAACGCTGGCTGTAGAGGTGGGATTGATTCTTGCAGTGATTTTGTTTGTGAAACGGATGGGAGAGGTTCATCTGGTATCCAAAGTATTGCCTGATCCTAATTCCGTCAAGGTAGGAGCACATATGGTAACGGAGAGTCATGATTGTCCGCAGATTGGGATTTATACCGTGGAAGGGCCGCTGTTTTTTGGCGCTGCGTATAGATTTGATGACACCATGCCGGGTTATGGCTCAGACCAGCCGAAAATTATATTAATGCGGATGGGAAAAGTGCCATTCATGGATACTACAGGCGAATCCAATCTGGCGGAGCTGGTGCGGCATCTCCATGCTGTTGGAGGGAAACTGATGATCTCCGGTGTTCAGCCGCAGCCGCTTGAGCTACTTAAGAGAACCGGGCTATATGACAAAATAGGAGCGGCACAGTTCTATCATCATACCGGTGAAGCGATCAATGAAGCTCTTAGCAGTATTAATCACAACAAATGTATCGGATGCAGTCATGCGGCGTTTAGGGAGTGTACGGCATTATCCTGTCAGGAGGATGCAGGTGGACTACGAGGTCTGACAGGACGCAAGAAGCCAGCAATGCCTCTGAACTAATCAGCGGTACTTGATTTTAATAAATAAAGTCGGCCTGGGCGCTATTCTTGCGTCTGGGCTTTTGTATTAAAATTGGACTTCGGAATTCTGAATTTGTACAATTGGGTATAAGTTTAATGTAATTAATATCGATAAGGAGAATATAAGCTCATGAAGGAATTGAATTATCCGAAGGTGTTTATGCTCTTGGCGGGATTGTCTGTCGCTACATTGGCGGTATATCGTGTAGTGTCACTTCAGACGGATTCGTTTTACGGTTTTTTAATTTGGAATTTGTTCTTAGCTTGGATTCCGTTTTTATTCTCCATGGCTGCTTATGAGCTAGACAAAAGGAAGATAGGCGGTTTATTACTTCTTCCTTTGGGTGTCGCGTGGCTGCTGTTCTTTCCAAACGCGCCTTATCTCATGACTGACCTGGTGCATTTAACGGTAAGAAAAAGTAGATATATCGTGGAGGGAGCCATTCAGAATCGCTACTGGTATGACTTGGTTACTCTTTTATTGTTCACCTGGAGTGGATGGTTGACCGGGTTCTTCTCATTGTATCAGTTCCAGACGGTCATTTATCGCAAAAGCAACCTGCTGTGGTCATGGGTATTCGTGCTTGCGGCATGTATGCTCGGGGGATATGGTGTACTGCTTGGCCGAGTCTACAGACTCAATAGCTGGGACGTCCTGACGGACAGGCATCAGTTGTATCAACTTGTTCTGGATAGCCTGAATCTCCAGTCCGTGTTTTTCAGTTTGTTCATTGCCTTTGTCCTGCTGGTCATTTACGCGACGATGTATTGTCTACTCAATGCTCTTGGCACCGGAGAAAGACGAAGAGTTACCGGAGGGTACTAATCGGCACACTCCGGCTCAAACTGAAATTGCTTCAGATCTACCACACCTTTTTCATTAAAACTAACTCCCTCTCCCTGTAGATAGAGCCTCTGGAGGGAGTTAGACTCATCCTCAGTTAGTGCGATCATTCCCTTAGCATTAATGACCCGGTGCCAGGGCAGCTTATATTTTTTGCTCATAGAGTGAAGGATGCGAACGACCTGCCTTGCTCCTCTTGGGCTGCCTGCCGCGCGGGCAACTCCTCCGTAAGTCATCACTTTACCTTCTGGTATAGACTGTATGATATGAATAACTCTCTCAGTAAATGGTGTCATAATAAGCCCAAGCTCCTATATCTTATTTTTATCCAATGTTCAACAGATAAATCAATTCTAAACGAAAAGGGGGATGAACATTAGGATTTTTTGAGGATAGCAAAAAAAGGGTTGCAAAGCAATAAATACGCGTGGTATATTCTAACTGTAAAAATAATCTAAACGTTTAACAACGTGATTAAAAGAGTTCCCATAATAAGATAGGAGAAGGTGTAATGAGGAAAACCAGCATTAAAGACATAGCCGCAAAGGCTAATGTTTCGATTGCTACAGTCTCCTATGTGCTTAATGGTACCCGCAATGTACGTTCCGATACAAGGGAACGAGTTGTTGCAGCCATTGAGGAGTTGAATTATAAGCCGAATGCTATTGCGAAGAGTCTTAAACTCAACCGTACGAATACAATAGGTGTTATTGCAGAAGATGTGACGGTATTTAACACCCCCGATATTATCGATGGAATTAATGATTTTGGAGATCGTAATGATTTGCATATTTTACTGGTGAATCTTCGTTTGGACAAGCGTATCGGCCGTAACTTCTCGAATACGGAAGACTATCGAAAGTATGCCGCTAATGCGGTTGCCGAACTGCTCAGTAATCAAGTGGATGGGATTATTTATATCGGTGTTCATCCCCGTGATTTAACGGGTTTAATCGATACGGAGGGTAAGCCTATTGTGTATACCTACTCTTACACACAGGACGATATCTCTATCCAGTATAATGATGAGCAAGCTGCTTACCAAGCCATGTCCTACTTGGTTAACCAAGGACATAGCAGAATTGCTGTAATCAGTGGTTTGATGGATTCTATCCCTTCCAGATTAAGACTGAACGGTTATTACAAGGCAGTTACTGAATATCAACTACCGTTCGATCCACTATTAATTAAGATGGGAGACTGGGAGAGGGAATCAGGGTATCGCCTTACCTCCGAGTTGCTCGCTTTGCCGGAGCCTCCAACCGCGATTCTTTCCATGAATGATGTAATGGTTGTAGGTGTTTTGCAGGCGGCAGAGGAAAAAGGGTTTAAAATACCGGATGATCTGTCGGTTGTCGGTTTTGATAATCGTGAATTCAGTGATTACTTACGCCCGCGTATAACAACAATGGGACTTCCGCTACATGAGATGGGCTATCAAGCTATTGAGGTTTTGTTCAATTTAATCAAGGGGACGAAGATGGATTCACTGATCATGCCGGAGTGCCGGTTGATCGAACGTGATTCCGTGGCTACGTTAAAAAATGCTGTGAAACAAAAATAAGTTTCACAGCTCCTTTTTCCTCATAAATCTAAACGTTTAACTTAAAATATTGAAGAGGTGCTAGGCAATGACGATTCTAGGCAACGAAAATTTCAGGATGGAGCTAAGCGACCGCGGAGCACTTCAGTCTCTGATATTACAGGGCGACCCTAGTGAAATGAATTGGGTAATTGATCCGTCTTATTTGAAAGAGGCAGGTTATACGGATACAGATAAGCTATTCGGAGAATGGACAATAGAGCTAGACGGGAATATCATAAAAAGCACTGATCTGTTGCCCAAAATCACGCCAGAAGGAAAACACCGTGTAATTGTGGATTTTGAAGGCCCGCCGATTGCAATCAGACTTACATATTCTTTGGAAGATGAGCGGCTAAGATGGACTATTGAAGCTACGAACCGCTCAACACAGTCTGTAAAAATTAATGGACTTCATGTGTGGTTTTCGTTCGCTTATATCATGTACAGAGATGAAAATGTGCAGCGCAATATGAGACAGTCCTGTGCAGTATTCCCCCATCTTGGAGGAGATTTCGCTAAAATTGCTGCCATTCGACGGAGCAACGAAGCACCACATCTGGGTGTTTATGGTGCTCAGGGCAGAACAGTAACCGTAGGTACTTATTGTAGTTATAAGAATCGTTTTCTTGAGCAGGTTTCCCCTTCTTTGGATGGTCTGCTGTATCATCGGCTATCGTTGGTGGAAGACGGATCATCTATGACCGAATCTGCAGCTGCCGACTGGATATATGGTGGCGCTTACAGTCCGCTGGATCTTGACGCTGGAGAGACCTCCAGTTGGGAATACATAATCCATCCCTGTCAGAATCGAGATGATTTCTATAGGCAGGGTATGGCCTATGGACATCCGCGCTGGAGCTATACGCCTGTATTAACCCGGGGAGGAAGATTCGAAGCTGTTGTTGATCTGCCGCAGGGCCAAGCTCTACGTGAGCTGCGTTTGTATAGCACTTCACCGGCAACGGAGCTGATCCGTCAGGAGAATATTACGGACGAAGCTGTACGGTTGGAGTCAGGCAGCAGCTATAACATATCTTTACAGCGTTTGGAGCCGGGAGAACATAAGCTGGAGCTGGTGCTAGAAGATGGACGGACCGATATCCTGGTCTGGAATGTACTGGAGTCGATTGACCGGATTCTGGAAAAGAGAGCCGAGTGGTTGGTAAATAACAACTTTGGAGGGACAGGGGAGGCTGAGAGGCCATATGCCTTCCGTCCGCTATCGAATCAGGGAGAATCGCTGGGTAAGGTTGCTTTTCTTCTGATGAAGAATAGCATGGCTAAGGCTGTCCCAGAACAAGTAGCTAAGGCCGAGATTGCCGCAGTATTGGATGTGAAGGAGCATTGGTTTGAAGGCGGAGATTTCAATCATCCGCGTCCCTTGTATGGAGAATTCTACCGCATTTATGATCTGGATTATATTGGGCATGTCTTTTATCTATTGTCACGAATGGATGGTTCACTACTAAAAATTCATTCTCCTAGAAAATATCTACAATGGGCTGCTGAAATCATGTGCCTTCGCCTAGACCCTGATCGGCACAGTGGCCAGCGCGAGCAGGATGAGAGCCGTCTAAACGGTATATTTGTGCTCTATATTCTTGATTTATTAGAAGCACTGAAGGAGAGCGGTCTTTCAGAAGAGTATAAACGTCTACTTACCTTATGGGAGCACTTTGGCAGAAATCTCGAGACAGGGATACAGCAGTATGAGGGAGCTATAACGGAGCATTTTTACGATAATGCAGGATTTGGTCCTACCTGTGAAACGTTGTGTCACCTTGGAAATAAAGAGGAGGCTCAGCGTTATGGACAACTAATTCTGGCAAATATCGGATTCAGCAATGATTACAGAGTGCAGAATCCGGATCGCTGGTGGGAAGCTTTGTCTTATATGATTCATTCCCTTTGGGGTGGATTGGTAGCAGGAGCATCCCGGGTTGCCTATGAATTCCTTGGAGACCCTGAATATTTGGAAGCCGCTTACCGTTCTACGATGGCAGTATTCAATTGTTACGATTGGAATGTACGCTCTACTCCACGACGTTTGTTGCCTGGAGAGGCAGCTTCTACATATAGTGTGGCAGCTCCTAACCTGAACATGCCAGAATTGTCGCGAAACCGTTTTGGGCAATCCGTATTTGTGGGGGCAAGTGATTCCTTGTTTGCTTCGCTGTTCTCGGGTGTGACAGGAGATGATTGGGATATGGGGGAGGAGCTAGTGGCCTATCTAATGGGCTTCGGGACAACCACATATTTGTACAGGGATCCACGCGGAAAGATGCGCTGTATTAACGGCTATATTGAAGAAGACTCGGAGGGCTGGATCGTAACAAGTTACGCTGCATATCCATCAAGATATGTACTGCTTGAGGATAAGCTTGAATATCGCACAACTGAGGGGATGCTAGAGCCTCACGTAAGACTGGCAGGCGGAATATTCAGTCCTTGCCTGTAATTGCTAAGAATGACAAACCATGATGATTTTAGGCTAAAGCTTTAAATGCTTGGCTTGAAATAAATAGATATGAAAAAAAGGGAGGCAACAAACATGAAGTTTGGAAAACGTACTCTAGTTCTATCTTTAGCATCAATGATGGTTTTTTCCGCACTGGCAGGCTGTTCGGGCAATTCCAACAACGCGGCTCCAAAGGCATCTGAAGGGTCTGGAGCAGCCAACAAAGAAACTACGTCTGATAAAGACGTAACCTTGGAATTATTGTATTGGGGTGATGATGTGCAGAAAAAGCTGGTTGAAGCGGCAGCAGAAAAATATACAGCCGACACCGGAGTGAAAATCAATGCACAAGTGCTTCCAGCGGATGGCTCCTTCGATACATTTATTCAGACCCGGCTCGAATCCGGCGAACTTCCAGACATCAGTTATATGGGTGAAGGCGATATCCAAAAGTACAATGAAATGGGAATTATCGAAGATATCAGCGATTTATTAGCGGACGGAAGTATTCCTGAAAAACTATCAGCGATAACAATCCATTCACCTGAGCAAAAAGTGATCGGAGTTGGCCTATCCAACCAGTTGGAGCTGCTTTACTATAGTAAGTCTAAATTTGATGCAGCGGGCCTTGAATATCCACCCTCCAAAGTTGAAAATGCATGGGATTGGGATACATTCGTAACAAACGCAAAAAAGCTAACGACAGATACTAAAGGAAAAACAGCGGCAGATGAAGGCTTTGATGCTGCTCTGACCGAGAACTACGGGCTTGGTATGACAGCGGGACGGGAGTTCCACCATTTCTGGGCAGCTTATGCCAACGGCGGAGGGATTGTTTCCCCGGATGGAAAGGAATTTCAATGGGATTCTCCCAAAACGGTTGATGCCATCCAGAAGCTAGCTGACCTCGTTAACAAAGACAAGGTTGCATCCGCTTTCAATTACACTTGGAATTCCGGAATTGGTTCTGCGGTAGACGCTTTGAGTGGTGGTTATGCCATGGCGATCAGCGGCTCTTGGGATCTAGCTAATATCAAAGGAAATGAAGATATCGGCGTTGGCGTTCTGCCTAAGATGGAAAAGGCAGTAACGATGAACTGTGGTGCTCCGCTTGTTGTGTACAATACATCGAAGCACATTGAGGAAGCCAAGAAATTCTATGCTTACATGGTTAACCCTGAGAACAGTCTGGAGCTGCTGAAGAGTGGTGCGTGGTTGCCAAACCAGGCAGATTGGTATACCGATCCTACCTTGGTTGAAAAATGGACCTCCGATCTTCCAGAAAGTGCAAAAGAAACTATTCTTAGTTATTCGACAACGAAAGACTCTATCGCACAATGGCCTGCATATTACGTTCCTGCCTACCTCAAGATGAATACTGAATATGAGAAATCTATTGATCAGGCGTTGGCAGGTAAGAAAAGTGTTAAAGAAGTCTATGATGCGATCATGCCAGCGATCAAGCAGTTGTTCGAGAGCGGCAAGGTTTCCTAATTAGAGCTTATATTTGAAAAGAGGGCTATTGCTTATGAACCCAGAGAGCAAAACCGAAACGGCTGCGGTCTATGTTAAAAAGCATGCCAGAGGTGTCACCAAAGAGGCGGTGGCTGGATATTTGTTTGCAGCACCGGCCATTATTGGATTTTTGGTATTGACGCTTTATCCGATGCTGGCCAGTTTGTTTTACAGCTTTCATAAAATAACGATTATGAGCGGAAGCCAAGTAATGGAGTGGATTGGGCTGGATAATTTCCGGTACATATTCACCAATACCAGCTCCGAATTCAAGAAATCCATAACGGTAACCTTGATTTATGCCTTCATTAACGTGGCGCTTGTAATCACCTTTTGTCTGATTGTTGCACTCTTATTAAACCGTAAATTTATCGGCAGAAACTTAATGCGGGCTATATTCTTTCTGCCGTCTGTAGTTCCGATGCTGGCGACAACGATTGTGTGGCAGATGCTTCTACAGAACCAAGCCAAGGGTGGACTGCTTAACTGGATTTTATTGCAGATAGGAATAGCCCCTGTTGATTTCCTGACAGATCCCATCCGTATTTTTGAGACATTGTTTATCATGAGCTTGTGGACCTGTGGTGGGACGATTGTTGTGTTCATCGCTACGCTGCAGGATGTTCCGGGAGAATTGCTGGAAGCCATCGAGATGGACGGGGGAAATGCTTGGCACAAGTTCCTCAAAGTAACCTATCCGACGATCAAGCCTGTACTCTTTTTCCAATTGATTATGTGCATGATGACCTCTATCCAGATTTATACGCAAAGTGTGGTGTTGTCCAGAAATGGTGCACCCGATCGGATGACTTATTTTATCAACGTTATGATCTATGACCATTCATTTGTTCAGGTAGGGATGCGCGGTTTGGCGTCTGCTGAGGCATGGGTCGTCTTCCTAATCACTATGGCCATTACTGGTGTGCTGTTCTACTTCCAGGGCGCATTTAAAAGGGACGATTCGATGGGCAAAAGAAAGAAGGCGAGATAATGGCGGCTACCGCAATTATGAATTATACAAGTATCCAGAAAAAAAAGAAAAGAGCTAAAGCCATCAATACCGGGCTGATTCTGCTCTCCTGTCTGCTCGCAGTGATATTTGCTTTTCCGCTCTATTGGCTGCTGCGAGGTGCTTTTGTGAGCCATACAGAAATACTGGCGCGGCCGCCTGTGTTTTTCCCTGAGTCACTAAATGTCGATAATTTTCGGCTTGGGTTGGAACGTATTCAGTTCCTGCGGCAGCTCTGGAATTCAGTTTCGATTGTAGTTCCTTATGTGATTGGGACGGTGCTGACGACAAGCTTTGCTGGGTATGCCTTTGCTAAGCTGAACTTTCCGCTGCGCGGGATGTGGTTCGTGCTGGTCATCAGTACGATGATGCTGCCTAGTGCCGTAACCCTGCTGCCACAATATTCTCTGTACACTTCGTTGGGACTGGCTGGCAAACCTGCTCTTATTATTCCGGCCTTTTTCTGTGCAGGCGGCAACGCATATTTTGTCTTTTTGCTCCGGCAATTTTTCATGACGATTCCGCTAGAACTCAGTGAAGCTGCCAAGATTGACGGTGCGGGTTACTTCCGTATCTACTCCCGCATCATGCTGCCGCTTATACGTCCCGCAATGATTGTTGTGGCGTTGTTCAGCTTTATCAACTGTTGGAATGAATTTTTCTACACCATGATTTATTTGAAGACTGAAGCAGATTATACGCTGCCTATGGGCTTGTATATTGTGAACGGGATGCGCATTCCGAACTATGAACAGGTCATGGCACTGGCGCTCGTCGTTACAGCTCCTTGTTTAGTATTTTTCTTGATCGGCAACAAATATTTTGTTGAGGGTATTACATTAACAGGAATCAAGGGATAAAAAGGAGGAATTCATCCAAATGACAAGTCATAAATGGCCCAGAAGAGCTTCTGTAGCGGCATTATGCGCGGCGGTGGTATTAAATGCAGGGATTGTTCCCGTATCGGCTAACTACACGACTGATTTCTATCATGAAGGCGTAGGCACCGATTATGGGCAGGCAAAGTGGAAGGATAATTCTATTGTTAAGGAAGGCGTAAATTTCAGCGATGTCACCGTCGGAGAAATGATGCAGGCGATTGAAGCTTTTGATTTTGAGGCTTTTGCAAAAGATAATTCCGATTTGCCTTGGCTTGATGCCTTGCTTGTTAACGAAGGTGTCATTCCGGATGATGTCAACGATGAAGTTAGCGCCAATACTTTGTTCAGCCGGGGAAGCGCTTTGTACATGAAGACTCAGGATAATACCAAGCTGGGTTTTGTGGGAACGGTGCATTACGCGGATACTTTGAACAAGGACACGATGTATAACATCACCCTTTCTACAGGAGACTTGGCGGAACAGAAAAATGTGCGGAAGAACTACCCAAGTCATGAGAATCAGACCTACACAAGCGGAGGCCTGGAGATTAACCAGCGGAAATTTATTTCCAGCTATAACAGTGCTGTAACACTGCTTCAGTTGAAGAATCCTACGGCCAGCGATATAACGTTGACGATGAAGGTTAAATCACCTTTCGTCTCAGCAGCGGAGGGGGATGAGCTGGTTGGTTACAGAGTGGCTGCTCCGCTAATGGTGGGCAAGGCCGGGCAAAAGGTAGTTGAAGCAATGTCCTACGTGGATGTTCACCTGAGCGGAAATGACATGAGTCCTTCCGGAAATGAACTGGTTAGAGAGATTACAGTGCCCGCCGGTGGTTCCGTTGACCAAAAGGTGGTCATGGGTTGGCTCGCGGATGAAATACCGGGCTCAAAGCTGCATTATGAGAGCTTTAAGGCTGCTGGCAGCAATGATACAGCCTTCTCTGCACAGGTGCGGGAGTACAACGAGTGGTGGGCAGAGAACATTCCATATATCGATGTTCCCGATGAGAATGTGAAGAAGGTACTTTATTATCGTTGGTGGTGTAACCGCTTTAATTTGCTGGATGCCAACATTCCGGGCAATGACTGGCAGTTCCCAATGAACATGGAGGGCGTTCTCGGCTACAACAACGGGATTACGGTCAGTGTACCTTGGGCGATGCAGGATCTGAAATGGCTGCGTGATCCTTCCTACTTGTATGGAACTTGGTTGGCTCAAGGGGAATATTCCGAGAATAAGAACTATAAAAATAATCCCGGACGTCCTAACATCTGGACTTGGGATATGATGCAGAACACGTCTCAAGTTGGCTGGGATGCTTACAAGATTTACGGTGGTGGTCAGGAAATATTGAAGAAGTTCGCTGATTTTTCCGCCACTGATGTTACCGGCACACTTGAACATTTTAAAGGCACTAATCCAAATCTTGTTTATTATAACCATGGTCCGATTACAGGTAATGACGGAGATACCGTATCCATGCACTGGAATGGCAGTGGTAACTATGCCCGGCTGGATGGTTCTTCTACTACCTACGCTAATGCAGTGGCAACAGCGAAGATGTACGAGCAGCTTGGAGATACTGCGGGTGCAGCTAAAATGAACACTGTAGCGCAGAATATTAAGAATTCAATTCTGAATGAGATGTGGTACGACAAGGCTGACTTTGATGGTGATGGTGTGGCAGATACGAATGGTACCGGCAGCTTTTTGCACAAAAAAGTTGTGGGCGGTACCGATGTATTCAACCCTTGGCGGGATAATAACATGTTTGTCTTTAACTTTGGTGTAGTACCAACTGAAGGTGAAGAAGGATATGAGCCGAAATATTTATCCCAGTTGTCTGATTACGCAGATCCGAATTATTATCCGATCTTTCCTTTCTTTACAGCGGATCAGAACAGCATTATGAAGCGGGTGGAAGATTTCAAGAATGGCAAGACGGATGCCTTCGGTACAGACCAGTTCGCATGGTGTAACTTCGGCAACTATATTAATACCGTTCGTGCCTCTCTGCGCTATTATCCTATAGATAACATCAGTAGTGACGTTTACAAAACACTGTTTGATTGGGGCGCTTGGTTGCATACAGTGGAGCCGGGCAATACGGACCACCTGGACTCTAATGAATTTTTCTGGCTGGAGGATTACTTCTTCGGTACGCCATGGACAAAAGACAATCCTCCTAACCCTAGTGGAGATATGGTACGGGCATGGATTCACCACGATACGCTTGGCATGATGAATTACACTGTGGTTGAAGATATGGCGGGTATTCAGCCACGGACAGATGACAAAATCGAGCTATGGCCGATTAATGTTGATTATGACTATTTTGCTGTAGATAACGTGCGTTATCATGATGCTAACTTATCTATCGTATGGCAGGATCCTGCTAAATACAGTGACAATCCTCATTATCAAGGTATTCCAGCAGGTTATTCGCTCTTCATTAATGATGAACTCGTAATGACAACTAACGAAATGTCCCATCTGATTTATGATACAGCTACTGGTAAGGTGGAAAAACCTTCAGGTGATGTAACTGGGGCTGTTGGCGACAACTCGAAGACACAGGTGTTATATGAAAAAGGCAGTGCTACGGCGCTTGCTGCGGCAGATCAAACATCCCTGGCCAGCAATGAGAAGACTGTCGATATGTTTAATAAAGCAGGCGTAGATATTGTTAATGACAGTACGAATCTGGCTGTTGCCTCAGGCACTACTGTTGAATCGACTTATATCAAGAGCGGTTCGAACATCCGCAACCTGGCGGACAATTCGACAATCGCATCGATTAATCATACGTCAAACACAGCTTTATTCGGAGGTTCGCCGAATTCCGTCGATACGGTTACGTTCAAATTTGATGGAGTCCAGGCTGTGGACAATGTAAAAGTCTATTTCTATAATGACCGGCTTCTGAACGGTTATGGTACACCACAGACATTTGGTGTCGAATATCAGGATGCTGATGGAAGCTGGAAACCAGTGGAGGGACAATTCCGCTATCCGGAGTATATTGCTTCCAACTATAACAATGTGGAGTTCCAAAAGGTTAACACTGCAGCGATTCGCATTCATGTGACACATTCGCTGGAACTTGCGACCGCCATCAAGGAGATTCAGATCTACAACAATAATCTGGAAGTTAAAGCGGCTGCCAATCAGGCACCAAGGGTTTATCTAGAAACACCATTGAAGGTTGAGCAAAATGTTCCTCTGACGATTATGCCGCAAATCGTTGATGATGGATTGCCAAGTGGCAAGCTGACTTATACCTGGGAGAAGATTTCAGGTGAAGGCGAAGTAGAGGAGACAGGGCTTGATAAAGCCATGCTGCAAGCAACCTTTAAGGAGACTGGTGAATACGAATACCGCCTGACTGTCAGCGATGGGGAACTGGAAACTGTCGTGAAGGTTCCAGTCACCGTATTTGTGGCTACTGCGGAACTGACCGAGATGATCGCGAAGTTTGCGGATCGGGATTCCGGCAGACTTGTCCGGAATAAGGACGATTTTACTGCGGCAACATGGCAAGAGCTGCAAGCTGCGCTGACTGCTGCCAAGGCATTACTGGCTCAGGGAGAATATACACTGGAAGAGATCAAAGTGGCAACGGATCAAATGCGGATGGCGATGGACAACCTTAGATACAGAAATGCTGCCCTTTTGGCTACCCCTAGTGCCTCTTACACTTCGGCATGGGAGTCTGTGTATGGCATTAATGATGGGTATATCCCTTATACTTCAGCAAGTATTTACAATAGCGAAGCAGAAACTCAGTATGGGAACTGGGGCGGTCCCGGTGAAAGCCACTGGCTGCAACTGACCTGGAAGGAGCCAGTGACTTTGTCAGGCAGCTCCGTGTACTTCTATGATGATGAAGGCGGTGTGCAGGTACCGGGAGATTACAACTTCGAATATTGGGATAAGGATGCTGGAAAATATGTACCGGTAACGGGCTTGAGCGAGAAAGGCAAAGCAAGAAATACATTTAACGAGGTAACCTTTGACGAGGTGAAAACGGATAAACTCCGTTTGATTCTTAATAAGCAGTCCACTAGTATTTGGACAGGCGTTAAGGAATGGCGGGCAATTTCGTCTAAGCCAGAAGGAGAAGTTCCTGCTCCCGGCGACCATGGTGCGATTGTGAGCATTGAACAGATTGCGGTGAGTACGACAGTTAACGTCGTGCCTACGCTTCCAGCTAAGGTTACTGTAACTTACGCCGATAAAACGACAGGCTTGGCAAGTGTGGTATGGGAGGAAATTCCCCTTAACAAACTTACCATTGCTACAGACTTCACTATATTTGGTAAAGTGGCAGGCACCGATATTGCTGCCAGCTGCCGCATCAGTGTGAGGTACGATAAATCTAAACTTAAAGCAGCCATTGATACAGCGGAAGATCCTTCGGTTAATGAAGAGAATTATACCGGAACGCCTGAGCAATGGGAGGCACTACGCATTGCACTAGAGGCTGCTAAAGCCACTTATGCAAATGACGGTGCTACCGATGGTGATATTAATGTGGCATATTCCAATTTGAAAAATGCCTTTGAAGCCTTACAGCCTGTCGAAGCTCATGATGCAACGATCAGCGGAATCACAATTCCGGGCGGATCTATTGATCAGGTAGCCAAAGAAATTATTTTACCGGATACGACTACGCTTGATGAGCTGAAGGAAGGACTTACTGTTCCGGTAGGGGTTACCTTCGCTGTGTACGAACCCGATAGCATTACTATTGCGGGAGAAATCCAAACGGGTTACAAGGTCATTGTGACGGCACTGGATAAAACAACGACGAGAACGTATACCTTAACATTAGTTTCTGTAAATCCACCTCTCATAACGGCATCTTTGGAGGAGAAGCTTAAAGCAATAGAGGCTCTGGATAAGAGCCTTTATGTAGAGGAGAGCTGGAATACTCTTGAGAAAGAGGTAGCCCGTGCAGTGATGTTGCTGGAGAGTGGAACTGCCACTCAGGCAGACATTGATGAGGCATTAAGTCAGCTTACTGCGGCGGTTGCGGGCCTGAAGTTGCTTTCAGAAGCTACGCCAACACCTACGCCAACATCAACACCTGTACCGACACCGACACCAACGCCAACGTCAACGTCAACGCCGAAACCAACAGAGGCACCGGGTACTTATGTGCCGGTAGCCACGGCCAAACCGTCGCCTAGCGCGTCTGCGACAGCTGCCCCTGCTGTAAGCAGTGGTAAAATCGTTGTCCAGACGGTCATCGGAGCAGATGGAAAAGCATTGGCTGAACTCACTGCCGCAGATATTGAAAAGGCAGCCAAGGATGCAAAGGATGGTATGCTGTCCATTGTCGTGAATCCTGCCGGAAACGCGAAACAAATTGTAGTTGAGCTGCCACTGCAGTCACTGGCAGCAGCGGGGAATGTTAAATCCCTCAAGATTGATACAGGAACAGCAAGCATAATGCTGCCGGAAAGTTTCCTGAAGACTTACAAAGATGCTAAAAACGGTAAACTTAAGCTTATTGTGGGCACTGGAGATGTATCCGGATTGCCACTTTCGGTAAGCAGTCAGTTGAATGCAGGTACAATTAAAAACATCAGTCTTAGCGTAGATGGTGTGGTTATTCCAGGCGATGTACTGAAGACATCGGGGATCAAGCTGGCACTTCCTTATACGCTGAAGGCTGGTGAGAAAGCTCATAAAGTAGTGGTTTATTACTTGAACAGTAATCAGCAACTAGAGACCGTTAAGAACGGAAGATTTAATATAGGAACACAGATGCTTGAGTTGAATTTGCCGCAGCTTGGCAGTTATGTAGTGGTTCACTCGAATGTTTCATTCAAAGATATCGCTACAGCTAATTGGGCGGTAAACAGCATTGAAGCACTCGCAGCACGAGGCGCAATCCAAGGGATGGATGCTGAACACTTTAACCCAAGTGGAAATGTGACCCGTGCAGAATTTATTAAAATATTGGTGAGCGCTTTTGATTTACTAGATGAGACGGCTGTAAGCACATTTACAGACGTTAAGGATGGGGTATGGTATGCCAGTCCAATTGCGAGCGCTCAAAAACTCGGTATTGTTAAAGGCAAAGCAGATGGCAACTTTGGTGCAAGTGAGGAGATTACTCGTCAGGAAATGGCGGTTATGATTTATCGTTTGGCTCAGACGATTAATATCCCATTGACTGACGGAACAAATGCCTCTGGTGAAGCATTCTCTGATGTGAACCAGCTGTCCGCGGATGCAGCCAAAGCTGTAGAAGCGATGCGTATTAGTGGAATTATTAACGGTATGACATCCAACCATTTTGGACCAAACGGCAAGGCTACAAGAGCGCAAGCAGCGACAGTAATCTTCCGACTGTTTGAGCAGCTTCAATAATCGTGCAGCAATACAAGATATAAAAAATCATGCAGCAATGCAAGATATAAAAAAGACGCAGGTGTCCCGTAGTCATGATCATGACTACTGGGGCATCTGTTTTTTTGTTGTCCGTCGTATGTCCCGAACGCCAGCTTTATTATTTCAAAGCTGCTAGCTTAAAGGTGCCAGTGCCAAATTACTAGAACAAGATGCCAACCCAAAAGCGTAGATCAGAGTTGCTAGCATAGAGATGCTAACCCTAAAGGACTAGATCAAAGTTGCTATCTCGGAGCTGCCAACCCCAAACCTAATCTCATGCTCGTATCCACCAAGCTCTTAAAACAAACTTTGCTTCATGGTATGTAATTTGCACGCAAGAGATCGCTAACGGACCCAGTAGCCCCTAAACGTTGCATTTATCGACTTTTGGCGTGCTATCGGACCCCATAGTCACTATTGGCATGAAAAACGCCCGGTTTGAGCCACTTTTGATGAGATAGCTGCACTGGAGTCCGAAACTGGGCGCAAAAGGTGATAATTGAGCAAATAATGCCTCCTGAGTCCTTAAGCGTCTGAGGATGTACTGGGTGTTATCGTACCTAGATCCGTATGCGCCTGAGGATGTACTGGTGTTATCGTCCTAGATCCGTAAGCGCCTGATGATGTGTTCGGTGTTATTGTGCTAGGTCCGTAAGCTCCCCGGGGAGAGGGTGTTTTGGCGCTAACGGACCCAGTAGCCCCTAAACGCAGCATTTATCGACTTTTGGTGTGCTATCGGACCCCATAGTCACTATTGGCATGAAAAACGCCCGGTTTGAGCCACTTTTGATGAGATAGCTGCACTGGAGTCCGAAACTGGGCGCAAAAGGTGATAATTGAGCAAATAATGCCTCCTGAGTCCTTAAGCGTCTGAGGATGTACTGGGTGTTATCGTACCTAGATCCGTATGCGCCTGAGGATGTACTGGTGTTATCGTCCTAGATCCGTAAGCGCCTGATGATGTGTTCGGTGTTATTGTGCTAGGTCCGTAAGCTCCCCGGGGAGAGGGTGTTTTGGCGCTAACGGACCCAGTAGCCCCTAAACGTTGCATTTATCGACTTTTGGTGTGCTATCGGACCCCAAAGTCACTATTGGCATGAAAAACGCCCGGTTTGAGCCACTTTTGATGAGATAGCTGCACTGGAGTCCGAAACTGTTCGCAAAAGGCGATAATTGAGCAAATAACGTCTCCTGAGTCCTTAAGCGTCTGAGGATGTATTCGGTATTACGTGGCTGAGCTGAAAGCGCTTGAGGATGCATGCGGTGTTATCGTGGCCGATCCCGAAATCGCCTGATGATGTGTTGGGTGTTATTGTGCTAGGTCCGTAAGCGCCTGATGATGTGTTCGGTGTTATTGTGCTAGGTCCGTAAGCTCCCCGGGGAGAGGGTGTTTTGGCGCTAACGGACCCAGTAGCCCCTAAACGTTGCATTTATCGACTTTTGGTGTGCTATCGGACCCCAAAGTCACTATTGGCATGAAAAACGCCCGGTTTGAGCCACTTTTGATGAAATAGCTGCGCTGGAGTCCGAAACTGTGCCCAAAAGGCGATAAATATGCAAATAACGTCTCCTGAGTCCACAAGCGCCTAAGGATGCATTCGGTGTTATCGTCCTAGATCCACAAGCGCCTGAGGATGCATTCGGTGTAATCGTCCTAGATCCGCAAGCGCCTGATGATGCATTCGGTGTTATCGTCCTAGATCCGCAAGCGCCTGATGATGTATTCGGTGTTATCGAGGCTGAGTCCGCAAGCGCCTAATGATGTAGTGGGTGTTATCGTACCTAGATCCGTATGCGCCTGAGGATCTAATAGGTGTTATCGTGATGTATTCGGTGTTATCGTGGCTGAGTCCGTAAGCGTCTGAAGATGTACTCGGTGTGTCGCTATTGGCGTGACCCCAAGGGAGATTGGGTTACTTACCTGCCGAACCCGGCGTATGGAGTAGTCTCGTATCTTTCTTGTTGATCCCTTTTCAGTATAATTTTGGTGGATAGGATTTGGAGAGACGGGGGATAATTTCTAGGAACCTAATTCTGACAGGAGTGACTACTGTGGAGGAACGGCCAGCAGGTGGAAACAGCAATACGTCTAAAAAAAACACAAAATCTGAGCAGACTCTGAGTACGTCACTGGATGAAATGATGACTTTGTTTCGAAACATATTCAAGGACGATGCAACGCTTAGAATCAGAGTGTTTAGCAACATGTTTACTGATAGTCTTCGCTTTGGGTTAGTCTATGTTGACGGAATGGTTGACAAGCATTTGATCCAGGAAGGGATTATTAAGCCTGTTATGGCTTTTGATTTTACCAAAAAGAATTGTGGCAATAAAGCCGAGCTGATGGAGAACATCCGGACGCAGGTCATTAGTATTAGTGATGTGGTTGTCTCTGAGAATTTTGATGAAATGATCTACGCGATTATAGCTGGCAAGACCTTACTGCTAATGGACGGCTTTGCGGGTGTTCTGAACATTGGTGCGCAGGGTTGGGAGACGAAGGCTCTTGCGGAACCGGTGACCGAAAAAAGTGTCAAAGGCCCGAGAGAAGGGTTTACGGAATCACTGTTAGTGAATCTCACCCTTATTCGGCGCAGGGTGCAAGATTCCGAGTTAAAGTTTGTTTTTAGTTCACTGGGAACACGTTCCAAAACCCCGATATGTATCTGTTATATGGAAAGCTTGGCATCCCCGGCTATTCTCAAAGAATTACAGAACCGAATTGAACAGATTGACATAGATCTTATTCTGGACACGGCATCTCTGGCGGAGTTAATTAGAGACGAACCCTATTCGCCCTTTGAGATGACAGGAAGTACAGAGCGACCGGATGCCGTAGTCAGTAACATGATGGAGGGCAGAGTTGCCGTGCTCATAGAAGGCAGCCCGTTTGCAATGACCGTTCCCTATGTATTTGTAGAGAATTTTCAAGCCAGCTCGGATTATTACATTAACTTTTATTTTGGTTCGTTTAATCGAATGTTAAGAGTTTTTGGAGCTTTTTTGTCGATCAGTATTCCTGCTCTTTACGTAGCTTTAGTTACTTATAGCCAGGAAATGATCCCCACCATGTTATTGCTCAGTATTTCTACAGCAAGAGTAGCAGTCCCTTTTCCTACAATAGTAGAAGCTTTATTCATGTTAACTATATTTGAAATTCTAAGAGAGGCTGGAGAGCGGATACCTACCTATATAGGGCAGGCTATCAGTATCGTAGGCGCTCTTGTGTTAGGACAAGCCGCGGTGGAGGCCAGAATAGTTAGTGCTCCAATGATTATTGTAGTCGGTTTAACAGGGATCATGACGCTACTTAATCCAAGGCTGACGGGTCCTTTAATTATCGTAAGAACATTGTTGCTGGGCGCGAGTTTTTTCCTGGGGATATACGGTTATTTTCTTGGCATGCTTGGTTTAGTGGTGCATTTGATGAGTCTGCGTAGCTTTGGAGTTCCATACATGCTTGGAGTAGGCTCAATTCGTCCTCAGGATATTAAAGATACAGCGATCAGGGCACCGTGGTGGCATATGTATCTACGTCCGGCGTTGATTGGAGCGCGAAATATGAGGAGAAAAGGTTCCAATAAAATAAGGAGAAGACCATGAGCAAGCTGAAAAGGATACTTTTGATTGTTATATCCATGATGCTTCTGATCTGTAATACAGGCTGCTGGAACTACTTTGAAATTGATGATATGTCGATTGTTGCTGGGGTCGCAATTGATAAGGGGAAAAAAGACGGCCAGTTATTGGTGACAACAGAGATTGTAGATACGAAGGAAGGGATGAAATCAAGTCAGGCTGGCTTCAAAATGATTACACTCGCGGGCGAGACCATGTTTGATATTGTGCGGGGAATGATCTCGATTACTGGAAAAAAGTTATTTTGGAGCCATTCTAAGGCGATTATCCTCAGTGAAGAGATTGCAAGGGAGGGGGTTACTAAAGTAATAGATTGGTACAACAGGGATACGGAAACCCGATCGGATGTGTATATTTTTGTTGCTAAAGAGAAGTCGGCTCAAGAAATCATAAGTCTAAGCAGTTCGACTGAGAGTATTATGTCTTATGCACTTGCACAGCAGATGAGGACTGAGAAAAATGTCAGTACAGCGCCGGTTGTGGAAATTTGGGATTTCATAGATAAGCTTGAGGCTTCTGGAGAATATGCTATCGCTCCGTTAATTTATGTTCATGAACAAAATAAGATAAAGAATGCACGAGTTAGCGGAACAGCTATATTCAAAATGGATAAAATGATCGGTATGATCAGTGGCGAAGAAACGAAATACATGCTGTTTGCCAACAATCAAATCAAGGGAGGCGTTTTAATCGTAAAGGATGAGAGTGGAGAGCCTAACTTTTCTCTCGAAATTTTATCCAATCGCACAAAAATAAAACCTGTATGGGTAAATGGTAAGCTCCAAATAAAACTTAATACACTGACACATACCGGACTGGATGAGGTCAAGTCTTCGGGAGAATTCAATAATCTAGACAGCAAGAAAACCATAGAAAGGTGGGCTGAAAAAGAACTGGAGGAGCAGATTCTCTCCATTATTCATAAGGTTCAGAAGGAATACCATGCAGATATTTTTGGGTTTGGCGAGCTTCTTCATGAGAAAATGCCGCGGACCTGGGAGAAAATCGAGAAAAACTGGGGGAAGGAATTTTCTAACGTAGAGATAGTAGTGAATTCCAAGGTGATTATTGAGAGCAGTGCACAAACATCAAGGTCTATCAAGATTCATCAAAAATAGGTGATAAAATTGGTTGTTGTGATCATATTTATCTATGCGTTAATTGTTTTGATCGATCCTTATGGTCTATGGAAGCAGGGGATGAAGCGGGATTGTTATGTTTCTTCCGCACTATGTCTGATTTCATTCTGTATTGCTTTTGCATTGGCAATGAGATGGTCACTCCCTAGTCCTTCACCATACCTGGAACACTGTATTAAGATGCTATTTTAGGGGACAAGCCTAAAGGGAGAATCGAGTATGAATAAAGAGATCATATCAACAGGGCATGCTATTAGTATTGCTGTCTTGTTTATTATGGGGACTTCAATATTTATGGGCGTACCGGGTGAATCCGGTAACAGTAACTGGATCGCCGTATTATTAGCCATGGTGCTGGTGGTCCCACTGCTGCTGATATATGCCAGACTCCACGTCCTATTACCGGGTAAGGATTTATTTGATATGTTGATTACCGTGTTCGGAGGCGTCTTAGGTCGAATCATCTCCTGTCTCTATATTTGGTATACCTTCCATCTAGGGACACTAATTCTCAGGGTTTTTGGAGAATTCAGTAGATCCGTTACCTTAACCGAAACACCAATGCTAGCGCCTATGCTATGCCTTGGATTGTTGTGTGTTTGGATAGTTAAGGCGGGGATTGAAGTACTGGGGAGAAGTTCTAATCTGCTGTTACTGTTCGGATTATTTGTTAATCTAGTTATTGTCACATTAGCTTTTTCCAAAATGGAATATCATCACTTACTCCCTCTGCTAGACAAAGGCTGGAAGCCATTATTTAACGATACCCTAGGCACGTTTTCATTTCCATTTGCCGAGATTATAGTCTTTCTGGGAGCATTCGCTAATTTATCGAACAAGAGCTCAGTGAGGAAGGTGTTATTTGGTAGCGTAGCGATTGCTGGGACAATTATTATTATGGCCACCCTACGGAACCTATTGATGCTGGGTCCTGAAGTTCTATCTAGTTTATATTTTCCAGCTTATGTGTCTGCAGGACGTATTAATGTAGGAGATTTTTTGACCCGTATTGAAGCGTCATCGGCAGTGGCTTTTGTAATCACAACATTTATTAAAGGAAGCTTATGCCTTTACGTATCTTGTATTGGAGTAGCTAAAGTATTTAAGCTCAAGAGTTACCGCTCTGTTGTGCTTCAGATGGGACTACTCATGATCTATTTTGCGGATTTTGTGTACAAGAATATTATGGAAATGTACTATTTTTCTTACCATATATATAAAATATACGCTTTTCCTTTCCAGGTGATTATTCCGTTGATATTATGGATTTGCGCTGAAATTGTTGTGAGCCGAGGTAAAAATAAACAGATAGCGCCGCAGTCGCAGCAATAGCTCTAAATAGGAGGATACAGGTGTCTCGTAAGCCATAAAAACTGGCTATTGGGATGCTTGTGTCCTTTTTGTTATGAGCAATTAGGTGAAATCCTACATTCGGAATCTTAGCGGAGCGCATAGTTGTTATTGGTTAGCGTCCTCTGAGTCCGTAAGTTTCAGGAGAGGGCGATGATGCTATAATGATAGATACATAGAATAGAGATTACTTTTTTTGAGAACAGGGGAGCTGATCCATCATTGAATACATATATTCTTATATATGATAGCTTTGTACAGTTTGAGGTTACATTGGCAGCTTATTTTATGAAAACAAAGGGCGAGGTTTATACCTTGAGCTTGGAAGATAAGGCGTTAATCTCCTGCGAGGGTTTTTCTGTGAATCCATCAGTATTGGTTGAAAATGTGGACGTTAGCTCCATAGATTTATTGATTATCCCTGGTGGGGAAACAGATAATTTAATAGGGCAGGAGGCTCTATTAGATTTAATCAGAAGCCTGAATCGGGCAGGCAAAGTCATTGCGGGCATTTGCGGTGGGGTATCCATTCTTAAGGCTGCCGGAGTACTGGATGGTAAGGTTTATGTGGACAATGAATCCGGCGTATCTAACGTCGTTGTCGATGGAACAATCATTACCGCTAAGCCGAATGGATATGTAGATTTTGCGCTTGAAATTGGGCGGGTAATGAGTATCTATAAAGATGAGGCAGATTTGCAAGAAACGATAGATTTCTTTAAACATTTTAAATCCGTCTAAGGAGTAGAAGAGGGGAAACATGTATGAACGTTAGCAATATCATTATGTCCTCTTATTGGGGTAGAGAGGTTAAACATAAATATATCACCCAAGGGTCCAAGGCACTGGCTGTTATTTTTCCGGGTAAAAATTATTCAGCTGATCGCTCTCTGCTGGATTATGCGGCTAAGGCTGCCCGGGAGCATAATTGTGATGTTCTGCTTTTAGAATATGGTTACCAGAGTGCAAGGGTGGATTTCAAGCGTGAAGAAATGAGTATTATCATTGAGGAATGTAAAGCGGTGATCGCTTCTCTTCCCGATTATAAGAGATTTCTTTTTATAAGTAAAAGCATGGGGGCTGTTATTGCAGGTAGAATAGCTGAGGAGCTAGAAATACAGAAGAAGACGTCTCATCTATATATCACCCCGTTGCCTGAGGCGGTGCCGCTAATTCAGCGGAGCCGGGGTACTGTAATTTATGGTGGCAGTGACCCCTTATTTGGTGAAGAGCATTCTGGTGAAATTAGTGGGCTGAATCATTTGAAGGTGTATAGAATCGATGATGCCAATCATTCGCTGGAGGTTGGCAGTGTCAATGAGTCACTAGCAATACTGCTGGTTATCATTAATTTCTATCATGAATTTTTCCGGGATGCGTTAAATTAATAACTTTAGGAGATGATGAGTGTGATTTTGGAAGCTGCGATGCTGCAAGTGAAGCCTGGTTTGACTACTGAATTTGAGCAAAGCTTCAAGGAGGCATCAAGCTTAATCTCCTCGATAGAGGGTTATATGGGCCATGAATTACAACATTGCTTGGAGGATGATCATAAGTATCTGTTGCTGGTGAAGTGGAGAACGCTTGAAGACCACACTGTTGGTTTTAGAGAATCTAGCCAATATCAGGAATGGAAAGCACTCCTTCACCATTACTACGACCCATTTCCGGTAGTTGAGCATTTTACCCGCATTAATCTGGACTAAATGGAGGATGCCGAATGAAGGCGAAGCTTGTTGGGGAAGGCAGAACAGCGGAGATCTGGCAGCATGACGATCAGAGGATTCTTAAATTGTACCGGGAGGATATAGCAGAGCAACATGTCAGCCGGGAATATAAAATCAGCCAGTTTGTACATGCGCGGGGTGTTCGGACCCCTCAGCCTTTTGAGCTTATTTCTCAACAGAATCGACAAGGTATCGTTTTTCAACAAATTCAGGGTCCTTCTTTACTAAAGGTGATGGGGGAGAAGCCTTGGAAAGTTACCCAATATGCCAGGCTGATGGCGGGGCTTCATTGTGATTTGCATAAGCTTGAAACTACAGAGGAAATCGGCCAGCAAAAGGATATGCTGAAAAGTCAGATCATGGTTGCCCCAATGCTGAGCGAAGAGGAAAAATCCGTCATTTTGAAGTATCTGGAGAAGCTGCCGGAAGGCACTCGTTTATGTCATGGGGATTTTCATCCCGACAATGTGCTTATGGATGAACAGCTCTGGGTGATCGACTGGATGACAGGTGTAGTAGGAGAACCTGCTGGAGATGCTGCGCGTTCCGTAGTGATGTTCAGTTTGGGAGCTATGCCTCCGGGAGCTTCTGCCTTCTCCAAATTAATGATAGGTTTTATAAGAAAAAGATTAACTAAGGGATACATTCAAGAGTATCTCAGATTATCAGGACACACTTATGAGGACGTAGACCGCTGGATTTTGCCGATCGCTGCCGCACGTCTGGTGGAAGGGCTTTCGCCTCCAGAGAAGGAGCTGCTGGTAAAAGAAGTCCGTAAACGTCTACACACCTTAGCCGTAGAGGTAAGCTGATCATGGCACAAAAGAGGAGGCGTATTCTATGACTACCTATATTGCGCTGCTGCGTGGAATTAACGTCGGCGGGAACAAAATTATAAAAATGTTGGACCTGAAGGCGATGTTTCAAGCTCTTGGATTTGCAAATGTACGAACGTATATACAGAGCGGAAATGTCGTTTTTGAGAATGATGAAGGTTCGGTGGGCCTGCTTAGCGGAGTCATTGAACGTCAGATTCATGAGGTTTTTGGATTCGAGGTCTCTGTTATTATCCGCACTTTAGCAGAAATGGAGAACGTGATCGCTAACGATCCCTTTCAGCTGTCCGAGCCAGAGGAATTCAAAAGATGGTATGTTACTTTTTTACCAGCCGAGCCTTCAGCGGAAGCATTGGATAAACTGCGCACTTATGAGAATGGACCGGATAAAGTGCGTTTTGTCGGCAGAGAGATGTATATATTATATGAGGTCAGTGTGAGCCAATCGCCGCTTTTTAAAGTCCCTTTTGACAAAATACTCGGGATGCCCATTACCGCACGCAACTGGAACACGGTGAATAAGCTTGTTGCCATAGGCAAGATGGAATAACTTAGTTTGGATTGAAAAGGGTACCGAAAGGCTCCACATTGTGGGGTCTTTTTTTGCGTGCCGGCAGCCTCATTTATTCAGCAAACATTCAGCTTGCACTCATTGAGAGTTAAGGTATGGATGAAATAATACACCTACGGAAAGCTTGGGCCGGAGTTACAGAACTGCCGGCATATAGAACGATTAAGGGATAGGAGTGAATGGAGATGAGTTTTGCTAGAAAAATAAGCTCGGATCTTATACTGTGGCTCATTTTAATACTCGCTGCTTTTTTGTACGGTTATGGAGTTTGGAATGACCACTATGTGAATACATACTACACCACTGCCGTGGGAAGTATGCTGCAAAACTTTCATAATTTCTTCTTCGCTTCACTCGACTCTGCGGGTTCAGTCACGGTGGATAAACCACCAGTCACCTTTTGGATTCAGACTCTTAGCGCACTCATCTTCGGGCTGCATGGCTGGAGTGTAATTTTGCCTCAGGCGCTTGGGGGCATGGGCTCCGTGTTGCTCGTATACCTTCTGGTTAAACCTACCTTTGGTAAAGCAGCAGCACGTTTAGCAGCGCTGGCCATGGCAACAACTCCAGTAGCGGCGGCTGTTAGCCGGACGAATAACATTGATGCTTTGTTAGTATTCACGATACTGTTGGCGGTTTGGTTTTTATTTAAAGGAACGAAGAGTAATAAGCTGGGCAGTCTCCTTGCCGCATTCGCTTTAATCGGTGTTGGGTTTAATGAGAAGATGCTGCAGGCTTATATGGTTTTGCCGGCTTTTTATCTCTTTTATGTCTTGGCTGCGAAAGTGAACTGGAAGCGAAAAACTGGAGTATTAGCGGCCTCGACAGCTATATTACTCGTGGTCTCGTTATCCTGGGCAGTGATAGTGGATTCGATTCCCGCTAGTAAACGACCTTATATCGGCAGCAGCGGTACTAACTCCGTGCTCAATCTTGCCTTTGGTTATAATGGTGTCGCGCGATTGACGGGTGATCGGGGGACAGGTGGTGGCGGAGGTGGAATGCCTTCAATGAATGGTGGCAAGATGCCGAATATGAATGGCGAGATGCCAGCTATGAATGGTGAAAGACCCGCTATGAACGGGGCAGATGCTGAAAATGGTACGGATAGCGGACGTGGAGTATTTTCGGGTCGGCAAGGCATAAATTCAACCTCAGACAGTCAAAATGGCGCCGATGATGGAGGTTCTCCAGGGCAACCACCCGGCGGTGGAACAGATAATCAAAACCGGCAATTTGGTGGTGAAGGTGGGGGTCAAGGACAACGCGGCGGCATGAATGGCGGCGGAGGTGGAATGTTCAATACTGGAACCGCAGGTCCACTGCGCCTGTTCCAATCAGAGCTGTCAGGTCAGGCCAGCTGGATGCTGCCTTTTGTATTGTTTGGTTGTATTGGATTATTCGCTAATCTGCGGAGAAGGAACTTTACGCAAGGGCATAAAGAAGCTCTATTCTGGTTAGCATGGCTGGTGCCGGTGATGGGATTCTTCAGTATTGCGGGATTCTTCCATCAATATTATCTGGTGATGATGGCTCCGCCGATAGCCGCGCTGGTCGGTGCAGGCTGGTCAAAGCTCTGGAGTCTGTATCGCGAGCACTCTGGTTGGCTGTCATGGCTATTGCCAGTTGCGACGCTGGTTACAGCAGCTTTTCAGTGGTACATTATTCGTCCTTATGACGATACGATTGGCAGGGGCTGGTCGATTGGCATTCTGGCTGCCGGTATAGTTGTTTCTTTGGTGCTGGTCGTTCTTAAAGGTAAGCAGAAGCCATTTGTTTTCTCGGCAAGTATTGTTGCTGTACTAGTATTGTTAATTGGCCCGCTCTACTGGGCAGCTACCCCAATTACTTATGGCCTGAACAGCCAAACCCCTGAAGCAGGACCAGGCAGCAGTGAGGGCAGAGGAGGAATGGGCGGTAATTCTAGCAACTTTGGGCGTAATAGCGCCACAAGTGCGAATGAGAGTCTGTTGTCCTATCTGGAGGAAAACAATACTGGAGAGCCTTATCTGTTTGCCGTATTGGATTATGGTACAGCAGCTCCTTATATCGTCGATAAGGGGGCATCGGTTGTTATTCTGAACGGGTTTTCCAATTCGGACACAGTATATACC
Organism: Paenibacillus sp. FSL H7-0716; assembly: GCF_038002705.1. NCBI lineage: Bacteria > Bacillati > Bacillota > Bacilli > Caryophanales > Paenibacillaceae > Paenibacillus > Paenibacillus sp. FSL H7-0716. The sequence goes on along the minus strand of NZ_JBBODA010000024.1, from coordinate 27,119 downwards.
ACAGATACCCTTAAAACGTTAGTAGAGAGTGGAAAGGTGAAATACTTCCTGCTGAGCAGCGGCGGTATGGGTGGTGGGCGTGGAGGAAACTCTACGCTATCTACTTGGATTACCGACAATGGCATAGAGGTTCCAGCAGCGGATTGGGCAGGGAACGATGCTGGCAACAGCGGAACGTTATACAAAGTTACAGTTAACTAGTTCAGTGTTTCAGGATACGAAGCGTGCTCATACATTTGCAGGCACGCTTCAGCATTCAAATTAAAGGAGGAGCTGCTCATGAGTATCAACGTGCGCTATTCCATTATTATACCGATGTTTAATGAAGAGGCAGTCATTCAGGAAACGTATCGCCGTATTAAAAAAGTGATGGCAATGACGGAGGAAGTGTATGAGCTGATCTTCGTGAATGACGGCAGCACCGACAACTGTGCCCAGATGATCGAGGAATATAGCTACTGGGATGAGAGTGTGAAGCTGATCGATTTGTCACGTAACTTTGGACATCAGATCGCTATTACTGCCGGAATGGACTATGCCCTTGGGGATGCAGTTGTCATTATTGATGCTGATTTGCAAGACCCGCCTGAGCTGATTCTGGACATGATTGCGGAATGGAAGAAGGGGTATGAAGTTGTATATGCTAAACGGGTGAAGCGTAATGGTGAATCCTTATTCAAAAAGTGGACGGCCAGCCTCTTTTATAGAATTCTGCGTTATTCAACCGATATTTCTATCCCTGTGGATACGGGTGATTTTCGGCTTATAGATCGTAGGGTCTGCGAAGAGCTCAAACGTCTACCGGAGAAAAACCGTTTCGTGCGCGGACTGGTCAGCTGGGTTGGTTTCCGTCAGAAGGCGATTGAATATGAACGGGATGAACGTCTGGCGGGGGAAACTAAATATCCACTAAAACGTATGATCAAGCTCTCTTTGGACGGAATCACCTCCTTTTCCTATAAGCCGCTGAAGCTGGCAGGATATTTGGGCGCACTGCTGTCGGCTTCTGGTTTTCTGTACCTTATGTATGTCTTGTACCTGGTGATTTTTACAGATTCAGTTGTTAAGGGCTGGGCTTCGATGATTGGAATTACGCTGACCTTCAATGGATTTGTACTCATTATGCTAGGAATACTAGGTGAGTATGTCGGCCGGATTTATGACGAAACTAAGGGACGTCCGCTTTATATTGTTCAAGAGTTCTATGAAGGTAAGGGGCAGCAAAAGAACATTCGTGAGCACCCTGTGACCCATCTCCGTAAATAAACTGCAAGGGAGGGATTCCTGATGAAGATTAGAAAAGCTGTCATTCCCGCCGCGGGCTTAGGCACTCGTTTTCTGCCTGCCACTAAGGCTCAGCCAAAAGAAATGCTGCCCATTGTGGATAAACCAGCGATTCAATATATCGTAGAAGAAGCCGTCCGCTCTGGTATTGAAAGTATTATCATCGTGACCGGCCGCAATAAGAAGTCGATTGAAGATCATTTTGATAAATCGGTGGAGCTGGAGCAGACGCTTTTGGAAAAAGGGAAAGAGGATCTACTTCGTGAAGTCCAGCTAATTAGTGAGCTAGCGAGCATCCATTACATTAGGCAAAAAGAGCCGCTGGGACTGGGCCATGCCATCCTTTGTGCGGAACAATTTATCGGTGATGAACCTTTTGCTGTTCTGCTTGGTGACGATATTATGGTCTCGGAGGACCCGGCGCTGCTGCAGATGATGAGATTGTATGAGCAAGAGGAGCAGACTATCGTCGGTGTGCAGCAGGTGCCACGGCCGGAGGTTAACAAATATGGGATTATCTCCTCCAACGGCTCACTAAATGGAGTTCATGAAGTAAAAGGATTGGTAGAGAAGCCCTCGCCTGAAACGGCTCCTTCAGAGTACGCCATTATGGGGCGATACATTTTGGAGCCTACGATATTCTCAGTACTGGCTAACCTCGAACGTGGAGCGGGCGGTGAATATCAACTGACGGATGCTTTGCACGAGGTATGCCGGCAAGAAGGATTGCTGGCGCTGGATTTAATCGGCAAACGTTATGATATTGGTGATAAATTTGGTTACATTAAAGCCACGCTGGAGGTAGGTTTGATGCGGGAGGATTTGCGCCCATTATTGGTTCCGTATTTGCAGGAGCTGGCTGCTAGTCTTAAGGGAAGAGAAAAAGAAGTGGACTCCTTGCATTGGAGTATACACAGTTGAGGGAGAGGAACTGTTTCAAACGATCATAACACCGGCTTCGGCGGTGGGATGAGGTTTTGAAGCAGTTTTTTGCGTGCGGCGCTCCAAGGGCGGTGAGGAACGAGCAAATAAGTGTACTTTATACAATTAAAAGTATGGGGGGACAGCTGCAAATCGATTTAGTTGCACTTGATACATCTATATCTTCACATTTTAGCTAGAATGCTCAGTTAGCCTGTTTTTAGTTGCATAAAATACACTTAAAACAGCCATGTGGGTGTTATTGTATGAAATAGCTGCATCAAGTGCAGTTATTATTAAATTTCGTAACTTGTTTCTCCTTGGGGACGAAAAAATCCGAAAGACCGATTCCTAAGAATCATCCTCCGGATTTATGTTTTGAGTATAGTTTAAGCTTTTAGCACATCATGATCAACGTAACGCGCACCATTTAACTCGCTAATTACATTAATAGCTACCTTCGCACCATCGCCTGCGGTAATAATGGCATGTACACTTACTCCAGCAACAGTACCAGCAGCCCAAATGCCTGCGATATTCGTTTTGCCTTCAGCATCAACGGCTACTACAGTTTTGATTCTTGGCTCTGTACCATCCTTAGTCTCTACACCAGCTTTGGCAGCTAGATCTGTAAGGGCGCCTGTGGCAAGAATGACATGTTTTGCTTCATAGATAATTCCATCTTCAGTTTCAATGACAAAACCATTGCCGCTGGAGGTGAGGTTGATAGCCTGCTCGGAAACCAGCTCAGCGCCAAATTTAACGGCTTGCTTATGCCCGGTTTCGACCAGCTCAGGACCACCTACTTCGGAAATTCCATAAAAGTTCTCAAACCAACCTCTGCGGGTCATGCCCTTATCGTTGTCGATCAGCAGCGTTTTTTTGCCCGCCTTGGCGGCGAACAGGGCTGCGCTTGCACCGGCAGGACCGGCGCCAATTACGGCGATTTCGTACATGTATTTACCTCCTAAAAGTTTTGTGGAGCGATGCTCCTTAGAATGGACTACATAGCAAAACTGGCAACGAAAGCATACGCTTGGTTTTGTGGAGCGATGCTCCAGTTCCTCTTAATTATAACGGTTGTTACTCTTCCTTGGCTAATCCTTCCTCGCAAGGCAGGCTAACCGTAAACGTTGTGCCCTCGCCAACGGTGCTATTTACACTAATCTTGCCGTGATGTGCCTCGACAATAGATTTTGTAATGGAGAGACCCAAACCTGATCCGCCGTATTTACGTGTGCGAGAGGAGTCACTGCGGTAGAATCGATCAAAGATATGTGGGAGATGCTCTCCGGGAATTCCGTAGCCATTATCCCGCACGCTTAATAGAGCTTGATTTCCTTCCGCTTGTAAAGAGAGATGAATGCTCCCTGTCGCGGCATCGGTATGCTGAACTGCATTGTGGAACAGATTCAGAATCACCTGCTTGAGCTTATAGGGATCATATTTACCACGGATGCCATAGGAGATATCAAATGTAACTTTACGTTGATCCGCCAGCAAAAGCAGATGCGGTTTCATTTCGTGAATCACCTCGCTGAGAATCAGATCAGTCATCTGCAGCTGTGGAGCTCCGTCCATTCGAGCGAGCAGTAGCAGATCCTCGACCAGCTTATTGATCCGTTTCGATTCACCATGCATGCTTCGCAACGAGTTATATAACTGTTCTTTATTATCAGCGGCGCCCCGCAGCAAGACCTCAAGAAAACCGTGTATTGAGGTAAGCGGAGTTCTAAGCTCGTGGGAAGCATCGGCAGCGAACCTGCGCATCTGCTCCTTGGCCTCCCGTTCATTATGAAAGGATATTTCGAGACGTTCGAGCATACCATTGAATGAATGAGCAAGCTTGTCGATCTCGGCCTGTCCTTGGTCAACTGGAAACCGAATGTCCAAATTACCGGCATTAATGATCTCAGCCGATTCTCCCATATTAGATAGAGGAACTAACGTCTTGCGCAGGGCCGGCAAGTATAGGAATAATCCAGTCAATAAAGCAATCACTGACAAACCTGCGTAGATCAGCAGCTGCTGCATTATCACATCCGTCAATGGCCCCGTGCTCACACTCATTTGCAGCAGCAATCTAGTATTTCCAGGCCTATAAAGATTCATGAATATGGCTAGATGTTCAGTTCCGTCTTCAGCTTGGATGAGCTTGTAATTTCCTGTCGCCCTATCCGTGGTGTGAATCAGCAGCGCATCGTATTGCTCATTGGTCAGCCTGGGTGCTGCTATATCTGAGAGGGTTAATTGCTGTAAATCCCTGAAGGTGCCATCCGAGCTGTACATGGCGAGAGTTGTATGGGCATCAAGCAAAAGCGGACGCCGGTTCTCGCCAGTTCGCAGCCCACTTGGCATTTTATTCATGTCTTCTCTTTCCAACGGGAAACTGCTGTTAAACTCTTTGTTCGTTTCATTAATACCTGTGGTGTCCTCGTCATAGGAATTAAAAAAGTTAAAAAACATCTCACGGGGGACAGAACGTATTTGCGCTTCCATAGACTCCGCTCTATTGCTGTATATAAAATCTCGCATAAGGATATATTGTAAGACTCCAATCAGCAGCAGCAATCCTGATAGAATGAGCAGCGATGTGGCAAGCAGCTGTTTTCGCAAGGAACGTGGTGCAGGCAGTCTACGAAGCCATCTGAAGATGGGAGTGCTCATAGATCCACCCGGTAGCCTGCGCCCCGCAGGGTACGGATAATACGGTGCTCCTTATCTCCGAGCTTCTCACGAAGCGAACGGATATAGACCTCAACAATATTTTCCTCACCGCCAAAATCATAGCCCCACACTTTATCAAGAATCATAGGCTTGCTGAGTACAAGGCCGTGATTGATAACGAGATACTGCAATAACTCGTATTCCGTAGGGGAGAGCTCAAGTACTTCCTCCCTGAAGCGGATTTCCTTTCGCCGACTGTCAATTCGGAAAGGACCGCAGCGGACCTCACCCAGCAGCCCCGGAAACTGATTCCGCAGCCGCGCTTGGATCCGCGCTAGTAATTCATCAAAGCTGAAGGGCTTGACCATATAGTCGTCAGCACCAATAGATAGTCCTTTTACGCGATCATCCACTTCGTCTTTTGCAGTAAGCATGATGACAGCTACCTCTGTCTCTTCCGAGCGCAGATAGTGACATACCTCGAACCCATCCATACCCGGCATCATAACATCCAGGATAGCTACATGGGGCTTGAATTCAGCTGCAATCGAAATGGCGCTTAGCCCGTCCGACGCGGTTCGTACTTCGAAACCTTCGTTAAGGAGACCCAGCTCCAGGAACTGTAATATATGAGGCTCATCATCTACGAGCAGAAGTCGAACTCCTTGTACTGCTTTCATCATAGGTTCCTCCAAATCGGTGATAGATAGCTTCATTATGCCATATCCGGTTGAATGTTTGCTGAAGACCGGATGATTCTTTTTCTAGAATAAATGAGTGAATTTCTTTCACATGGCTTTAAATTGGTTAATCTAGTTATAAGGAATATTAACGTGTTTAATGACAAACAGGGTTAAAAATTCCGGAATTTCGGAATTGCGATAAAGGGTTTTGACGAAGAATATAGAACACTTTACAATAAGGATAATCTCCTGATTCAGGCTCCTGATTTTGGAGAATGCTCTCCCTATTTTAGGTTAGATCATCCGAACGTGTAAAATTTCCTTCCTCGTTTTTTCAACTTTGTCATCTTCCTATCAAGGCTCATTTCTTTCTGGTGTATTTCTTTTCTAATTCACTTCTTTCTGGAATTCTGTTCATTCATCCTAGGTTTGCTGAACTTTATATTACCCATAAGTCAAGGGAGGCTTTTCCATGAAGAAAAAAGAAATGGTAGCCATGCTATTGGCTGGAGGCCAAGGCAAAAGATTGAAAGGTTTAACCAAATCGCTTGCCAAGCCCGCTGTCTATTTTGGGGGCACTTATCGGATCATCGACTTTCCTTTAAGTAACTGCTCCAACTCGGGTATTGATACTGTCGGTGTATTGACACAGTATGAGCCACTTATACTACATTCTTACATCGGAGTAGGCAGTGATTGGGATTTGAACCGTAAGAATGGTGGAGTATTTGTATTGCCACCGCATGAACGTGAGAATGGAAGCAGCTGGTATCGGGGAACAGCCGATGCGATTTATCGAAATCTTAAATTTGTAGATCAGTTTGACCCTGAGCATGTTCTTATTCTATCCGGTGATCACATTTATAAAATGGATTATCATGCTATGCTGCAATACCACAAGGAGAGAAACGCAGATTGCACGATTTCTGTGATTGACGTTTCACTGGAGGAAGCAAGTCGATTTGGAATCTTAAATACAGAGGACGATCTGAAAATTTACGAATTTGAGGAAAAGCCTGCACAGCCAAAAAGCACGCTAGCTTCTATGGGTGTGTACATCTTTAAATGGGAAATTCTCCGCAAGCATTTACTGGAGGACGGAGAGAATATAGGGTCATCTCACGATTTTGGTAAGGATATCATTCCTTTGATGCTGGAAGACGGAAACTCTTTATTTGCGTACCCTTTTGAAGGGTATTGGAGAGACGTTGGTACAGTAGCAAGCCTGTGGGAAGCCAATATGGATTTACTGAGCGATAATCCACCGCTTAATCTAAATGATCCCACCTGGCGCATATTTACACGCAATCCGAATCAACCTGCCCAATATGTCGCACCTGGGGCGAAAGTGTCAGGATGCATTATTAATGAAGGCTGCATTGTGCATGGTGAAGTGAAGCACTCGGTTCTTTTTTATGGCGTAGAGGTAGGGGAAGGCAGTGTGATTACGGACTCCGTGATTATGCCTAAGGTTAAGATTGGTAAGAACGTACGCATTCATAAAGCGATTATTAGTGAGAATACGGTAATCGACGATTATATGGAAATAGGCATCGAGCGGGAGAACGAGAACGAAATTCTGCTGATCGACAATAAAAGCAAAAAACGTAAATCAGCTGTGGCCAAAACCATATAATCAAGCTAAAATGCCTTCGGCGTCCTTCTAGGGACGGTAAGCGTTTATGCGAGATTTATAAGGATAAAGTATATCGTGAAACTTATACTTTCTTATAAATTATAAGAGGACGGTGGATTCCGATGAAGCAACTCATGGGTGTAATTAATCTGGATCATGAACTAGATAAACTAAATGAACTCACTTATTTCCGCTGTGGTGCAGCCGTACCTTTTGCCAGTCGTTATCGGTTGATAGATTTCGTGCTTTCCAATATGATGCGTGCGGATCTGGAGAGCGTGGGCCTGTTTGTTCGCCGTAAATACCGTTCTTTAATGGACCATTTGGGTGACGGGAAATCTTGGGATATGAATCGCAAGCATGGGGGACTATTTATTTTGCCTCCGGACTGGAATGATCCCACCGATACTTCTCTTGGCGACCTTCAGCATTATCATAATAATATGGATCTTTTTAAACGGGGATCTGCAAAATATATTGTGTTTTCCGGCAGCCAGCACATTAATACTATCGATCTTCAGGACTTGTACAGCTACCATTTGGAGAAGGGTGCCGATGTTACAGTAGTATACAAAAAAATAGAGCAATTGCAGCCAGAGCATGAGTTATGCCAGCGTATTGAAGTGGACGAAGAGAATAATGTGACCAATATCCATCATGAGAAGGATCATCCCAATTTATATCTCGATATCTTCATTATGGAGAAAAAACTGTTCCTGGAGCAGGTGGAATATTGCATTGCACATGGGGAGAGTTACTTTTTCCGTGATGTGATCCAGAAAAACCGCCATAAATTCAAAATTGCTGCTTATGAGTATCATGGCTATCATGCCGTAATTAATTCATTGGAAAGCTATTATAAGAATAGTCTGGAGCTGCTTCAGCAGGAGAATTACTTTAGTCTGTTCAAAGAAAGTCCAGTGCAGACGAAGATTAAATATGAGGCCCCTACCCGATATTTAGAGAGCGCAAATGTCAGCAATTCACTGGTGGCTAACGGCTGCATTATAGCTGGAACGGTGGAGAACAGCGTGATCTTTCGAGGGGTTCAGGTACGTAAAGGAGCGAAGATCATCAACTCTGTAATTATGCAGAAATGCATTATAGAAGAAGATGCTGTTATTGAGAATGTGATCATGGATAAGGACGTACAATTAAGTAAGAATCGAATTCTCGTCGGGGATAGTAAACGTCCCTTCGTCATCGCCAAGAGCAGCAAAATATAAACCAACTGGATTAGATGAAACGAAACAGTATAACCTATCTGATCTACAGGCATAGTCTAATGCATCCCTAAAAAAAGCTTTTGTCAGGAGGAACCTGCTGTTGTTTAACGATAAAGAAACTTTCAAACAGGTGTTTCGCGAGACGCTCATCAGTAAATTGGGCAAACCTTTGGAGGAAGCCTCGAATGCTGATGTCTATAAAATATTAGGCAACATGATTCGCGAGAATGCCGGGAAAAATTGGGCGGATACCAATCAAAAGTACAAGACGGATAAGGATAAGCAGGTATACTATTTTTCTATGGAGTTTCTGATCGGAAGACTTCTGGGGAACAATCTGCTGAATATGGGCGTGCTGGAGGTCGTGCGTGAGGGATTGGCCGATCTTGGTTTCTCGCTGCAGGATATTGAGGAGGTAGAAGCCGACGCTGGGCTTGGCAATGGAGGACTTGGACGTCTAGCTGCTTGTTTCTTGGATTCACTGGCCTCCCTGCAATATGCGGGGCATGGTTGCGGTATACGTTATAAATACGGCCTGTTCGAGCAGAAAATCGTTGACGGGTATCAGGTGGAACTGCCCGATTACTGGCTGCAAAATGATAATGTATGGGAAGTGCGTCGTGAAGACAAGCAGGTAGAAGTAAGGTTCTGGGGTGTGATTGAGACTCGCGAGGAGAACGGGCGGCTTATCTTTGAGCATAGTCAATATGAGGCCGTTCGTGCAGTTCCATATGATGTGCCTATCATTGGTGCAGATCGGCGGCATGTGAATACACTGCGCAACTGGAGTGCGGAGTCCATCACTCAGCCTACCAGAACCTTTGGCCCTTTTGCCGGATCAGACTATCATAAATTCCTGGAATATAAGCGTTCTGTAGAATCCATCTCAGAGTTCCTGTATCCGGATGACTCTCAATACGAAGGCAAGCTGTTGCGGTTGAAGCAGCAATACTTCCTCTGCAGTGCTGGCCTGCAAAGTATTCTGCGAACCTTTGGAAAGCTTGGACTCCCTATACAATCGCTGCCCGACAAGGTTGCGCTTCATATCAATGATACACATCCGACGCTTGTAATTCCTGAATTGCTGCGGATTCTGATGGATGTACATGGCTTAGGATGGGATGAAGCGTGGAGTATTACAACTCGTATGGTTTCCTATACTAATCATACGATCTTGAGCGAAGCCCTGGAGAAATGGCCTATTCAAATGGTCAGGGACTTGCTTCCGCGTATTTTTCTTATTATTGAAGAGATCAATGCCCGCTTCTGCGGCGAGCTGATGAGTCGTTATCCCGGTGATCAGGACCGGATTTCACAGATGGCGATTATTCATGACGATCAGGTTCGCATGGCCCATCTGGCGATTGTGGCGAGCCATAGTGTTAATGGGGTAGCGGCGCTGCATACAGAAATATTGATGAAACGCGAAATGCGGCTCTTTAATGAAATGTACCCGCACCGCTTCAATAATAAGACGAATGGGATTACTCACCGGCGTTGGCTGATGCATGCCAATCCGGATCTGGCTAACCTTATCAATCAATCGATAGGAACCCGCTGGATGAGCCATCCGCAAGAGATGATTGGCTTGATTAAATATTGTGAGGATGCTTCCTTCCAGGAACAAGTAGCCAGCATTAAACGGAGGAATAAGCTCAAGTTGGCTGAATACATTTACAGCAAGCATTCGGTACATGTAGACCCCGACTCTATCTTTGATGTTCAGGTGAAGCGCCTGCATGCTTATAAGCGGCAGCTGCTAAATATTTTGCATATTCTGCATATGTACAACCAAATCAAAGATAATCCTTCGATGGATATGGTACCGCGTACGTTTATATTCGGAGCAAAGGCGGCACCAAGCTATCATTTGGCGAAGCGGATTATCAAGCTGATCAATACTGTGGCGGAGGCTGTCAACAAGGATCCGGATGTTAAAGGCAAGATCCGTATCTTTTTCCTTGAGAATTATTCGGTATCCTTGGCCGAGAAGATCATTCCTGCTGCGGATATTAGTGAACAGATCTCTACTGCGAGTAAAGAGGCCTCCGGCACGGGGAATATGAAGTTTATGATGAACGGTGCATTAACCGTAGGTACGATGGACGGCGCTAACGTGGAAATGCATGAGATGGTAGGGGACAACAATATGTTCCTGTTCGGTCTTCGTGCTGAGCAGGTAATGGATTATTATCAGCATGGCGGCTATCACGCACGTGATATTTACAATGGGGATAGCCGTGTGAAGGAAGTATTGGATCAGTTGGTTAATCCGGGACCTATATGCTGTCATGGTGCGGAGTTTGAGACCATTTTCCATTCTCTTTTGGATAATAACGATGAATTCTTTGTGCTTAAGGATTTCGCAAGTTATGTCGAGACTCATGTCGAGATTGACCGGGCATACCGCAACCGTCAGGAATGGCTGAAGAAGTCTATTATAAATATTGGTCATTCCGGTAAATTCTCTAGCGATAACACGATTAGCCGCTACGCCGCGGAGATTTGGAATATCAGTCCGGTACGGCTATAGGCTTAACAAGAATAGGCTGTCTTATAGGTAGGAGATTCCTACAAATGAGACAGCCTATTTCTTATGCTCTATAGAGCAGAGCTGCTTTAGATAACTTCCGATACCAGGGCTGCGAACCGCTCCAGGAACCGGCGTTCCTCATCATCAAAACGATCCTTCAGCGGACTGTCGATATCGAGTACGCCAAGCAAACGATCATCCTTGATCAGCGGGACAACAATTTCGCTGTTTGAAGCGGCGTCACAGGCGATATGTCCCGGGAATGCATGCACATCTCCAACTACTAACGTGCGTCGTTCCGCAGCAGCCGTTCCGCAGACTCCACGAGACAACGGGATGCGGATGCAGGCAGGAAGACCTTGGAAAGGCCCGAGCACAAGCTCCTTGCCATCAAATAAATAAAAACCGGCCCAATTCGTATCCGGCATAGCGTGTTTAAGCAGTGCCGAAGCATTGGCCAGGTTGGCCGTAGCACTTGGTTCGTCCTTTACTAATGCTTCTAGTTGGATTAGAACCGCTTCAAACTGCTCGTTGCGTGTTCCATCGTAAGGCATAGCTTGAAACATGAAGCATCACCTTCCTGTACTTTAAATTCAAATATGAACTCCTAACTGTAATTATCAACATAGTACAGCTAGACATGATACGTCAAGCGACAATACCAATCTGTAACAATATGGAATGTTCCTTGAAGTCCATGAAATGCGGAACAGCTACAATAATGTTTCCGAGGATCGGTCAGAGGGTAATGCTAGTATAAATACCGAAGGCTATATAGCCGGAAGAGGTGGAATATGCGCGCTGATGTACAGAACTTGTTCATAGGAATTCATATGCTTTATTGTGCACGGGATAAAGATGTGACGATCTCAGAGATGCTGCTCGGACTTGAAGATCTGGGGTATCGTGTAGGAGAACGCGAAGTGAAACAGGAATTGGAAAAGCTGACACTGGACAACTTTCTGACTGCCCATACCGAAGGGTACAGTATTACGGGGACTGGAATTGAAGAGTTCAAGGATATTCGAGCCAAACTTCAGGTGTTATGCAGTGAAGTTATTCATGAAGCGGAATGAAATCATTGTAGTTAAGTTTAAATAAAAAGCGTCTGTATTAGGGAGTGTTTGCTCCCTGCTGCAGACGTCTTTTTACGTTAACGCGTAGAATTTGTTCTTTTCAATGTTAAAGAATTTAGAACTTTTATCTTAAGGATATACTCTTGAATGATGTATAATTGATAAGTTGAAGGGGGGCAGAGACTTGTATATCTGCAATGGAGTGATACCCACACTGGTCGGCAGTAGAGTGAAGCTGTGTGCTATGACTACTGAACATGCTTCAGCATTATATCAGGTCTGGTCTCATCCAGAGGTCACCCGCTGGCTGGGGGCTCCAGCATTATCCTCTATCGAAGAGACTAAGCAACTGATTGCATTTTTATCACAGATGGCTCAGGAAGAGGACAGCTTACGCTGGAGTATTGTAGGACCCGGTGGTGAAGTTATAGGGAGCTGCGGGTATAACTATTGGCAGTTACAGGGAGCTTACCGCGGGGAAATTGGCTGCGATCTGGCGCCTGCCTTTTGGGGGCTTGGATATATGAAAGAAGCGCTTGGTTTAGTGCTCAACTTCGGCTTCAATAGGATGGGGCTGAATCGGATAGAAGCGCTGTGTCATCCTGATAATAATCGTGCGGAGAGGCTGGTTCAAACGCTCGGCTTTCAGAAGGAAGGTATACTGCGTCAATATCGCCAGACCCCTTCCGGCTTTCAGGATGTGACCCTACATGCGCTTCTGCGTGGGGAATGGCAATGATTTGATTACATAAAGAGAGGGTTTGGAACATTGAAGTCAACAGGGGATTTAGAACGTAAATTAATACTGATAGGGGTGCTGCTAGCTACCTTTCTGGCTGCGATTGAAGGAACGGTAACAGGCCCAGCGGGTCCAGCTATCGTAGGTGAGTTTCAGGGGATGCAGTGGCTTAGCTGGATATTCACTTCTTATTTGCTGGCAATGGCTATTACTACTCCTATTTTCGGCAAAATCAGTGACCTCTTTGGACGCAAGCCGGTGTTCATGTGGGGGGCAGCTGTTTTTTTATTAGGCTCATTATTATGCGGTATTTCGCAAAGTATGGAACAGCTGATCCTGTTCCGGGCAATACAGGGGATTGGCGCGGGTGCGCTCATTCCAATGACCTTTACCATCATCGGGGATATTTACAGTATTGAGGAGAGAGCGAAGACACAAGGATTACTTAGCTCTGTATGGGGGATTTCCTCTTTAGTAGGCCCTCTTCTTGGAGGATATGTTGTAGATTACCTAAGCTGGCGCTGGGTATTTGTCTTTAATCTGCCATTTGGTTTATTAGCAATGGTATTTATTGCCCGTTATTTGAAGGAAGAGAAGGTACGTCGGAAAGCACAAATTGATGTGGCAGGGGTGCTGCTGTTCGCTGCTGGTATGGGCGCATTACTCTTCGGTCTCTCTACAGGAGGACAGAATCTGGAGTGGACATCCCCACTGCTAATCGCAACTCTAAGTGTGGCTGTTATCCTGCTAGTCTTATTTTTCTTTGTGGAGCGTCGTGCTCCTGAACCTATGTTGCCGCTGGGTCTATTCTCGAACCGCAACATAGCGGTGTCTACAGGCGCTAACCTGCTGGTAAGCACATTAATTATTGGGCTTTCTACGTATGTGCCATTATGGGTGCAGGGTGTATCCGGAAAAAGCGCCGCCATCTCAGGTTTGCTACTGGCGCCGATGTCGGTAGGCTGGATGTTTGGTTCGATCGCCGGAGGGCGGATGATTCTAAAAGCAGGTTCGCGTCGAACCGCAATGCTTGGATTGATTATGATCGCTGCCGGGGCTATTGGCCTGGCTTTCTTAACAGGGGAGTCTTCACAGTTGCTGCTTTTATGCTTGATGCTGGTCTGTGGAGTTGGCTTTGGGTATTCTTCTACAGTCTTTACGATTATTGCGCAGTCCTCTGTTGCGTATGAGCAACGGGGAGCATCTACAGCGCTTAATGCGTTCACGCGTTCTTTAGGACAGACTGTTGGGGTGGCTATTTTTGGCTCCTGGCTGAACTTGAATATTGATAAGCTGTTAAGAAAACAACCGGATTCGAACATCTCAGGGGATGATATTAATAAGCTGCTTGGATCGCATGCAGGAACTAACCTGTCTGGGGAAGTATCAAACAGTCTGCGTGATGCCCTTGAAGGTGGTCTTCATTCATTATTTATCCTAATGGCAGTTTTCGCTGTTTTGTCGCTGATAATTTCCTGGGGTTTGCGCAAGGGTGTGCCTTCAGTAGAGGATGCTTCATCGTCCTTGAAAAAGGCATAACTTAATAGGTAGATGGCTTTTTAAATTGAATGAACCTTACGAATTAACTCTTGGAGGGGCGTACGGAATGACACATTGAATGACGCATGGAGAGACACATGGATTGACGCACGGAATGACGGACGGAGGGGCACATGGAATGACGCATGGGGTGACGGACGGAAAGACGCATGAAGTGACGCATGGAGTGGCACATGGAATGACGTACGGAATGACGCATGGAGTGACGCACGGGGGAGCACATGAAATCACGCACGGAATAGCGGACGGAGGGGCACGCCAGATTGATGTAACCTCTAGAGTAGAGAGTCGATGAGTCGATGGAAGCAGATGTTAGACATATTTAGTTGTATTTAGTGCAACTATAATCCTGCCTTTAACTCTTCAATGAAAATAGCTGTATTTAGTACACCTATTTTCTTGATTTACTCGCCTAGGAGTGGTTTGTCTGGTTTTTAATTGTACAGAATACACTTAAAGTTAGAATAATCCGATTTGCATACGAAATAGCTGTACAGAATGCAGTTATTCCCTAAGTTATTGCTCAGGTTCATCAAGATTGGGCGCTGAAAATATAGCGGGTTATATCAAAAGTGGGTTTACCGAAAGTGGATTTTACTGAGAGCAATAGTTACGGTCAGCTAGAAGGGACATCCAATCTAGAGTGTGCTCGCCAAGTCCAATCGGAAGCGTGCTTGCAAGTCCTGCCGAATAAGGATGACTATGATCCGAGGTTTGCCAATAGCGGACCTCAAAGTCCGTCTTCGGCATCGACTTACCGATCATCTGCTCAAGTAAGCCGGCGCAGAACAAAAAAACCAATAGGCGATTCTCAAATAAATCGGAGAATTGCCTATTGGTTTTCTTTTTACCATTAACAGAAATCAAGAATAGCTTGTCTGTACACATAAATAAGCGACTCTTACTTACGAGGAAGAGGGGATAGCTTCTCAGCTTGTAGACCCATCTTTTTGAGCAGAACAATCATTTGTTCCTTCTCATCATCATTCAGACCGCTGAAAGCAAGATGCAGGCGTTCTGAATATTTCGGATACATCTCATTCATGAGACGTTCACCTTCCGTAGTCAGCTCCGCAAAAATCACACGGCGGTCGCTCGGACAAGGCTTACGCTGCAAATAGCCGCGTTCCTCAAGCTTATCGATTACGTAAGTAACGTTGCCGCTTTGCAGCAGCAGCTTGGCGCCAATTTGTTGAATGGGTTGTGGTCCCTTATAGTACAACACTTCCATAACGGCAAAGGCAGTCGGATTAAAACCTTCAATTTTGCTGCCGGTAACAGCATGTTCATTAATGCTCTTAAAAGACTTGGCAAATACCCGGTACAAATGTAGTGTTAATTGCGTATCACGTTCGTAAGATTGTATCATGCTTCTCCACCCTCTATCGTTAATCATGTGTGAACTCATCGCACAGTTTGCAATCAATAGTCATTAGTGCACGGGTTACCTGTGCAACGAACCTTGAGATAACCTTAGAATACGTGAAAGAGCGAATGAAGAACATGTGATTTGTCACAATGAGCACACTTTTAATTATTAAAAATCAAACAATTTTTTAAATACGATAAAAACGAAGGTTTTTTTGATTTCAGTCTTTGAAAGGATAAGAATTTCAGCCTTAGGTTCAAGCGCTATTTACGCCTCCAGACGGATGATTGATGTTCTCCAATATTTTACTATTACTTCATCGAGAAATAGTAACGGGGAGTGAAGTAAGATGGAGGAACAACTGGCTCATGATTCAAAAGAAGGAAAGCTGACGGCGAATAAGCCCTTTATGCTGCTTATTGCCGCACAGCTTGTATCGAATGTGGGAGACTGGTTGCATATACTAGCGCTACTAACAATGGTAGGTTTTAAATGGAATGCTACACCGTGGGAAATTACGGCTATATCTTTATGTATGGCTGTACCGTTGCTCTTAGGAGGACCGTTTGCAGGTTATTTAAGTGATCGTTTTAACCGCAAGGCGCTGATGATTGGTTCCGATCTAGCTCGTGCAGGAATCGTTGTTTGTTTGGTATTTGCAGGTTCTCTCTGGCAGGTATATGTCCTGCTGGTGGCTAAAGGGATCATGGATGTACTCTTTTCACCAGCCAAAAGCGGAAAGCTCAAGGAGCTTGTCCCTGCGGCCCAGATGGATAAAGCCATGGCGCTTAGCTCATCTATTGAACAAATAACCAAAATTGTAGGTCCTGCTCTAGGTGGACTGCTGGTTGCCGCATTTGATATTGCCGCTTGTTATGTGATTGACTCGGCTACCTTCATTTTATCGGCGGTCATCTTAATAGGACTACCGCGTACGGCTGCACTGAAGAAAGATACAGCAGAGGATAGCACAGGGGAGAATGGTGCTCGGAAGTCTTTTCGCCAAGAAATGTCGGCGGGTCTGCAGGTGATCGTGGGAATGCCTGTAGTACTATGCGGGATTGCTATGCTGGTGCTAGTGCTGCTAATGCTGCAAATTGGTGATTCGCAGATTGTAACGTTATTCCGGGAGATTCCGGGTGTGAACGGTGATCTGCTGGGTTGGTGTGTGGCAGCCAGTGGTCTTGGCACCTTACTGTCAGCCCTGCTTGTAAGCCGTATAGGCAGTGGTAAACATACGCTCGTCTTCATGGGATTGGGAGCTGTAATTATGGGGGTTGTTTTCTCAAGTGCAGGAATTGTAACTGCCCACGGTCAGGCTGGACTATGGATGAACATCGCTTTGTTTGGTTCCTTTATGTTTGCTGGTGTGGGGGCAGGCCTCGCGTTCATTCCCTTCAATTCTATGCTGCAACAGCGGACCCCTGCGGAATACACGGGCCGTGTATTTGGAACTATAGGCAGTCTAACAAGTGCGGCTGTTATCTTGGGACCTGTAGCCGGTGGGGCTTTAGTTACAGCGTCAGGACCTGTCCCGGCTTTCATTCTCTCTGGTTTACTTACAGCCCTGCTCGGAGTGTTACTGTTAATGCTGCGTGGTAAAATCGAGCGTAGAGATGAAGCGGCAATTAAACGTGAAGAAGAAATTTCAGCAACAAATAACCTAGAGCTTCTCGGGCAGACCTCTCTTTAATGGGAGGTTTCTTTTTAAATATGAGAGTAGTTCTCTTAGCTGTGAAAAAATCAGTTTGCTTCCTTGGAGAAAGTATATATAGTACGATTAGAGAAGCTATCTTTCTGGATTGGGATTTCGATAATAATATTCATTAGAAATATTTAGGAGTTGGCGAATATGGAGAATGTAGAAATAACAGGGGATACAGAGAGCGACGAAGAGATTGTACTCGATGTTGAGATCGATGAAGCAGGCTATGAAGCAGGTGCCCCATGCATATTCGATATTTCATTTCAGGTGCGGCGTGGACAACTGCTCGGACTAATCGGACCAAACGGTGCGGGGAAAAGTACTACAATCAAAACACTGCTCGGTTTGCTTAAGAATACCAAAGCTAAGGTCTCCTTTAATGGAGTTAATAAATCCTATGCTTATGTACCAGAGCAACCGGTGTTTTATGAGGATCTGACCTTATGGGAGCACTTAGATTTGGCTGCTGCTGCTTATGGACTAAAATATGAGCAGTTTCAAGAAACGGCGGAGAGGTTACTGAAGCAGTTCGGTATGAACCATGTCCGTGATGATCTTCCAGCTGGTTTCTCTAAGGGTATGAAACAGAAAATGATGCTGATGCTTGGCTTTTTGGTACAGCCGGATGTTTATATTGTGGACGAGCCTTTTATCGGCTTGGATCCTCGGGCCACCAAAGATTTCCTGCGGCTGCTGGAAGCGGAGCGGCAGCGCGGGGCTGGTGTATTAATGTCTACGCATGTATTGGATACTGCTGAGAAAATTTGCGATGATTTTGTGCTGATCTCGGGTGGCAGGGTTGCCGCTGCTGGAACGCTCGAAGATATACGTGATTATGCTGGGCTGCCGGAGGCGTCGTTGTTTGATTGCTTCGACGAACTGACATGAGTAAGCAGAAGCAGCGAGGGTTTGCTTTTCCTACCTCCAAAAAGCTATTCTGGCGGCGATTATTTTCTCATTGGCGTGAGCAATCTGCTATTATTCGTACGGCTGCCGATTGGACTGTGCTGTTATATATACTGATTCCCGGGGGATTTCTGGGAGGACGGTTATATTACGGGTTCTGGAACGAGGCACTGCCAGCTTGGAGTGCAGATTTGCCGTTTATGTTGATTCCTTCAGTATTAGTGCTCCTGCTCTGTAGAGGGGGACTGGTGCTATTATTGCAGGAAGGCGATCTATTATTTCTTAGACAACGACAGCGATGGATAAATACGATCATGTTTCGCGGGTTGCTGTACAGCCTGATCGTAACATCGTTGAAGTTCTGTGTAGCTTTTGTGCTGTTATTACCTTTTCTGGTTCGGGGATATGGAATGCTGTCATCCGAGGTATGGGCACTGTTCGCTCTGACTCTGGCATGTAGCTGGTGCATTAAATTACTGGGGCATATTGTAAAAGTACAAAAGCAAGGCTGGCGGCGCTGGCTATGGCTGATCCTAGCCATCTCCGTTCCTTGTGGGATTTATTTCCGTGCAGCTACGTTTTGGAACAACAGTCCAGTTTTTATGCTGCTGATTGCAGCACTCTTTGCAGTCGTAGCGGTAATCGCTCTTCAGCGGCGTATAGTGATGCGTGGGACGTTCATGAACGATGTGCGTGAAGATTATAAGCAGCGGATGAAAATAGCGGCCCTATTACTCCGCGGCGTACTGGATAAGCCACGTCCAACCCGCCATAAGCCGTGGATTTTCCGGAAATCACAGCCTTTGCTAAAATCAAAAACTGCCGAGAGCCGTTTCTCTGCGGCAGCGATTAAGGCACTTGTACGGAATCCTGCCCATTTAAAGCTCTACTTATCGTTTACTGCTGTGTCCCTTCTAGCGATATTTATCATCCCGTCAGGGTTCAAATGGCTGGGCTTTATAGTTTTAGTTTCTCTCATGACCAATTGGCTGTTGTCGTTCTGGTCGTTATTCGTGGGAGATGATTACATCGGAATTCTGCCGTTTACGAAGGAACAAAAAGCCGAAGCAGGGCTGCGTGCGGTCCCTATCTTACTGCTTCCTTTTTCAATCATTTGTTCTGCGCTGATCTGTATTTCCTTATATGGATGGTTTGGGATTATCCTGTTCATCCCGCTAGGTTATATCGTTGCACTGTTTAGCTCTAGAATATTTGGAACATTTCGCTTAGCGAAATAAAGATATAAATAGAACGGAAGAGTGCCCCATATGCCTTGAAAAGGCTGCTGGGGCACTCTTCTTTTGTTGATTTGATTCGATCTATTGTGCGCACGTACGTACGAGGTACCTAGCTAGCCTATGGGACACAGCTGCCCTTAAACATACTATTATTCCACTTTTGGGATGCTAACGGACTCCATAGTTGCTATTGCCATGAAAAACACCCTATATGAGCCTCATTATAAGGAATAGTGTCGTTGGAGTCCGAAACCCTGCCCATAAGGTGATAAATTCACAAATAACGTCATCTGGGTCCGAAGCAGCAGTAGCTGATTAGGACAGACGCTCCACATAGCAGCTGACGAACCCAAAATAGAGGTGCGATTCTCCAGTTAATGAGAGAATCGCGCGGACCGCCATTTTCAAAGTAGCAAGCTGCTTAGAGGATATCACGTTGCACTAGAGATTATCCCAGTCGAATGTCAGCAGCATGCTTGCCTGCTGTATAACCTGTTGAGAAGGCTGCCGTTATATTGTAGCCTCCAGTGTATCCATGGATATCGAGTACCTCGCCGCAGAAGAATAACCCCGGCATAAGCTTCGATTCCATTCTTTTGGGATCGATCTCCTTCAGATTTACCCCACCGCCGGTAACAAAGGCCTCGGATAGAGAACGGGTGCCATGCACATAAACCGGCATCCGTTTCAAAATCCCAGCCATTAGAAGCAATCCATTCTTGGAGACGTGATGACCGGTTGTATCCCCATCTAAGTCAGCTTTAGTCAGCAAGAGGGGGATGAGACGTTCTGGCAACAGCCCTTTCAGCGAATTGCGGATCGCTTTCTTGGGTTCCTGATCCAGCTTATCCTGCAACATAGATTCTACTTCCTGTGCGTTCAGATCAGGGAAGAGATCGATGGACATCTCCACCGTATCTGTGCCGGATTTACGTTGGACTTGTCTCAGAAATTGGCTGCAACGCAGTGCAATGGGTCCTGATAATCCGAAATGGGTGAATATCATATCCCCTCGATGAGAGATGACCTTCTTTCCTTTAGGATTCCACACAGTAAGGGCTACATCACGTAGCGACAGGCCTTGCAGCTCGCCGGACTTAATCCATTCTTCCCGTGAAAGAATCGGCACCTCTGTCGGGAACAGCTCGGTGATCGTGTGCCCTGCGGCTTCTGCCCAAGGGTAACCATCTCCAGTGGAGCCGGTCTGTGGAACGGACTTGCCTCCGGTGGCGATAATAACAGCAGTGCAGGCGATCGTCTTTCCTGAGCTCAGCTGGACTCCCTTAACAGCCCCTTCGTCATAGATTATTCTTGAGACGGGACTGTCGGTCATAATCTGCACGCCTAGACTCCGTACTTTGCTGATTAGGGCAGAGACGACACTAGAGGCCTTATCGGAAACGGGAAACATCCGCCCGTTATCTTCTTCTTTTAATGCAATGCCTAAACCTTCAAAAAAGGCGATGATATCCTGGTTATTAAAATGGTCGAAGGCACTATACAAAAAACGCCCGTTTCCTGGAATATGGGCGATTAGCTCGTCTCTTTCCTTGACGTTGGTAACATTGCAGCGTCCGCCACCGGATATTCCGAGCTTTCGGCCTAGTTTTGCTCCCTTGTCGATTAGCAGAACGGATGCCCCGTGTTCTGCAGCGGCCACGCTTGCCATTAGACCCGAAGGGCCGCCCCCAATGACGATCACATCGTAATTGCTCATGAAATTTTACTCCTTTACATGTTAAGACACGGAAGCCTATTCCGCGGGTATTCCTAACGGAATCATACCATTCTGATTCACATGTAACCAGTCTTGTCCAATCATTAGGTGATTATCGTTGTCAGGAGAGTAATCCTGTGCTTTAATCTAAGCATGTAGGGTAATTTGTCCATTTTGGGGTGTGATTGTAATTATTGGTGCGGTTAAGGATATCTTATTGCAAATATCGGCAGCATGCTCCTTTCTTTTTCTTTTTCAATGGTGGGTGGACCGTAGATTTGTGACACGGAAAAAGGGGAAGCTCCCAAATGATCAGACCTTTTTGATTTTGGCGTGTACGTTTAGTCTTATCCTGTGCTCTCTTCTTTCGACAACTTTGTTTGGTGTAGCCTATTTAAATTTAGGATTAATCCCTGCGTATATTGGTATTTTATATGGAACTACCCGTTCGGGCATTTTACTGTCCATTTTTTTGCTTATCTGTAATGTAATCATCGCGGAGCCTACAGGAATCAGTAATGTGATATTGAATTCAGGGGTTTTATTATATCCGCTGCTGTTTGGACTGGCCAAACCTTTTAAGAAAGGTACAGTAGTTGAGAAGATCGGTATGTTATGGATGATTCTTTGTCCAAGCATGCTATTTATTGCGTTAGTCCCTATTATAGGCGGGAAAAATATATATGAATCTAATTCCGTGCAAGCATTTCTGATTACGGTATATCTGTTTTTCACCATCGCTTTAGGTGGTATTTTTGTATATTATGTTGAGATGGTTAGAAGTAGATTGCAGGATAAAGTACAGATGGAGAATATCAGTGAAAGTTTCCAGTGGGAGTCCGAGAAGCTGCAGCAGATTACCAATGTAGTTCCTCTGAGTATTATGTCTCTGGATGAACGCGGAGTTGTAACTGATCTTAATGATTGTATGCTAGGAATGATGCGGGCTCATTATCCCAATTTACGAAAAGAGGATATTATTGACGAGCCGGTAAAAAAGTTTTTTCACAGCTCAGTGGATACACAGGCCTATATGCGGGTAAGTGATAATATCCGCTCTAAACGGCGTTCCAGTGAAAAAATGATTCATGAGTCGCGCATCTATCAGATTTATTCAGCGCCGTTAATGCATAAGAGCTCAGGGGTAACAAGTGGTGCTGTAATTATTGTGCAGGATATGACCAATGAGGAAAAACTACGTGTAGAGCTGGATCATGTAGAGCGTTTGAGCTTGGTCGGGCAGATGGCTGCTGGAATTACCCATGAGATTCGTAATCCTATGGCGGTAGTTCGGGGTTTTTTGCAGCTGATGAGAGAAAAGAGTGCTCAAGAATTGGATTCTTATTATCAGATTGTGATGGAAGAGCTGGACCGCGCTAATAGTATTATTAATGATTTTTTATCCTTGGCACAGAGCCGGGTTTCTGATAAAGAGAAGGTGCTGCTGCACCATATTATAGAAGAAGTTAGTCCATTGCTGTGGGCTGATGCTAATCTTCGCGGTCAAAGTGTTGAATTGAAGCTGAGCCCATCACTGCATGAATTGGAACTAAATGTCCGGGAAATCAAGCAGCTTATTCTCAATTTAGGACGTAATGGTATGGAGGCTATGGGACCCAAGGGGGTGCTGACGCTGGAGACACGTAGTACTCATGATAAAGTGGAGTTGATTGTCACCGATAGCGGCGTTGGTATGTCAGAAAGTCAACGCGAGAAGCTGTTTTTACCCTTTTTTACGACGAAAATTCAGGGCACAGGTCTAGGCTTATCCTTGTGCCTAAGTATTGTGGAGCGGCATAACGGTAAAATAAATGTAGAGTCTGTAGAAGGAGAGGGTACGGTATTTACGATCTCCTTCCCATTGGATAAGGAGGAACCCAGCGGGGTTCGCTCGTAGATTGAATCACCCTCTACAGCATCTCTTGCTTTCACAGAGTATGAATGTATAATAAAGTTAGTAAGTACTGCTGTAATATTATCTGACAAACAGTTGAAAAGTGAAGGAGAGTGCAGAGAAATGTCCATGTCTTTTAATCAATATATGAGAGATTCAATTCAGCCTATGCGTGATGACCTGACAAGTATCGGGTTTCAGGAGCTTATGACTCCAGAAGAGGTGGAAGCTACTCTTCCAACCGCAAAAGGAACATCGCTTGTAGTCGTAAATTCGGTCTGTGGTTGTGCTGCTGGACAATGTCGTCCAGGTGTAGCTCAGGCTTTGCAAAATGAAATCACTCCGGATCACTTGTTCACAGTGTTTGCAGGTCAAGAGAAAGAAGCGACTGCTAAAGCACGTGAATATTTTGCTCCTTATCCGCCATCCTCACCTTCCATCGCACTGATGAAGGATGGAGAACTCGTTCACTTTATTGAACGTCATGGCGTAGAAGATCGTTCGGCTGCTGAAATTGCTGCTGAATTGAAAGAAGTCTTCAATCGTTTGTGCCAGTAAAAACAGTTATTCCATATAATCTCGCATCAGCCGGCAAATCGGCTGCATGCGGGATTTTTCAAAATATAAGAGCAATAATGGGATAGAATATGCTTTGAAGCATGAGCTTCGTATGGGTGGATATTTTGATGGATATGGAACCATTTCTGATGGAACGAGGTGTGTTTGGTGAGTTTACAGAAGGAAATTATTGCGGATCTTGGCGTGAAGCCAACGATTGACGTAGAGGTTGAGGCACGCAAACGGGTTGATTTCTTAAAGTCGTACGTGCTGAACGCAGGGGCTAAAGGATTATTGATCGCCATTAGTGGTGGAGTGGACAGTGCGGTAGCCGCGGGTCTTTGTAAACAGGCTACGGACGAGCTGTCGGCAGAAAAAGGCACAGAGTATATGACACTTGGAGTATTCCAGCCTTATGGGGTTCAGGAAGATATCGAGCACAGCTATGATGTTGCCAAAGCTTTTAATCTGACTCATACTGTGGAGACCAACATTGAGGAAGCGGTAAATGAAATTGCCCTTGAAGTTGAGCATGGTCTGAAATCAATAGGCCAACACCGCCATATGACGCATCAAGGCAAAGGAAATGTTAAAGCCAGAACACGTATGGTTATGCAATATGCACTCGCTTTTGAGAACAATCTGATTGTAGTAGGAACGGATCATGCTTCTGAAGCGATTACCGGCTTCTACACGAAGTGGGGCGATGGCGCTGTAGACATTACACCACTATCCACACTTAATAAACGTCAGGTACGTCAGTTGGCTGCACATATCGGTGTGCCTGCGGATATTGTCACAAAAGCACCTACGGCGGGCTTATGGCCGGGGCAGACGGATGAAACCGAGTTGGGCATTACGTATGACGATAACAGCGACTATCTGGAAGGTAAACAGGTTAATCCTGAGGTAGCTGAGAAGCTTGAGAATTATTACCGGAGAACGGCACATAAGCGTAATGTTATTCCGGGGATTTAGAATAGGTTGAACTAGAAATCGCCACGGGTCTGCGTAGCAGCAGAGCTCGTGGCGGTTTTTGTGAGTTGGATAGCTGGATAGACTAAGAAGAATAATTATTCTGTAAGCGTAAGTGTCTGATTGATAAAATCAGTTGTCGCAGCAATCGCGAGCTCTAATGGCGGAGTCGTGCCAGCAAAAGGATGCACAGTGTTGAACGTATGATTACCCTCAGGAACCTGCACCCAGCTAATATCTGGCCGAAGTTTGATGAGATGCTCAGACCCTTGGCGGAGATGTACTCCATCTTGACTGCCTTGAATAAGAACAACTGGGAAGGACGCTTTCTGTATGCGTTCAAGGATGTTATAGCGTTCTTTGTTGTTCTCCATATCTTCTAAAATTACAGCATCCAGCGGCATTTGTTGGCCAGTACGTCCATTAAGGACATAGGTTCTTCCTGTTTCCTTCATCTGCTGCTTTTGTTCTTCCGTCAGCAAATCGAGTTTCGTAACCCCGTTCCAGGAGATTACTCCGCTGATCTCATCGGGATGATCAAGCGTGTAGACCAAACAAATTCCCCCTCCGAGACTGTGGCCGAGAAGGAATAAGGGCAGGCTGCCGAATTTCGGGTGTTGGCTAAGATAGGACAACAGGATTTCCATGTCCTTCAAGCTGCGGCGATAGGTGTTGCGGGCGAACTTCTCAAGCTCTGTGAAATGCAGCAGATCTTCCCCGATGCCAGCATGAGAGAAGTTAAAAGTAATTACTTCATGCTCTTGGCTGAGAGTTGTGGCTATGTAAGGAAACATTCCCCAATCTTTAAAACCTTTGTAGCCATGGGCTATAACTATAACGCTTTTGGCTTTGCCTTGGGCTGGGAAGTGTGAGCAGCGGAGAACAGCTCCGTCTCCGGCAGGTATTTCAAAATTACGATGATTCATAGGGTAATCCCCTCTCCATATATAAAAATGAAGTAAATCAGCTAGTCTATCATGAAGTCGCTGGATAGTCTTATTAGACTTAAAGCGCATTTTCTTTTAAGATAGCAGAAAGAATCTTGCAGGACTATTACTTTTAATAATACTTCATATGATTGATCATACCATTATTGAAGCAAAATGGGATACACGTCCATAAGGAGCGTGAAGTGTTGATTTACGGAATCGGACATGATGTGTTAGAAATTGAACGAATCTCAGAGGTAATAAATAGAGGACTGGGTAAGAAATTTAACCAGCGGGTCTTAACAGAGCAAGAATATCAACTTGCTGAAGAGCGAAGCGGGAGGTTGGCTGAGTTCGTAGCCGGGCGTTTTGCTGCCAAGGAAGCAGTTGTAAAGGCTTTAGGCTGTGGCATCGGCAATGTAGTTGGGTTTCAGGATATTGAGATATTGCCTGATGTTAAAGGAAAACCAGAGGTAACTTTATCGTGTGAAGCCTGGAGCAGACTAGATCTGCCAGATGGACAGCGGTATACCATTCATCTTACGATAACACATGGCCGTGATTTGGCTTCGGCTTTTGCCGTCGTGGAAGGGCCAGGTTCATAAATTGAACCCTGATTATAGAAGGGCAAGGAGCGTTATAATGACACAACAAGATCTACAAGTTCAAGACGAACAGGAGCTGCAGGAGGCTAAGCAATATTTCAGCTATCATTTGCTGGAGTGGTATCAAGGGCAGAAACGGGATTTGCCTTGGCGTCGGCACCGCAATCCTTATTATATTTGGATTTCTGAAATAATGCTGCAGCAGACAAGGGTGGATACGGTAATCCCGTATTTCAATCGGTTTATCGAAAGGTTTCCTACCGTAGAGTCGCTCGCCGATGCACCAGAAGAGGACGTGCTTAAGTGCTGGGAAGGCTTAGGTTATTATTCTCGTGCTCGCAATATACAGCATGCGGCCAAACAGGTCAAAGAGCTGTATGGCGGGCAGGTGCCGAATGATCGCGAGGCTGTGTTCAGTTTAAAGGGAGTGGGACCTTATACGGCAGGGGCTATCCTTAGCATTGCTTTCAATCGGCCAGAGCCAGCGGTCGACGGCAATGTGATGCGGGTGTTGTCCCGATACTTTCTGATAGAGGATGATATCGCCAAGGGACCCACCCGCGTAAAAATGGAGCGCCTGGCAGCTGAGCTGATCCCGGAGGGGGAAGCATCATCTTTTAATCAGGCGCTGATGGAGCTTGGGGCGCTCGTATGCACTCCTAAGTCACCGCGCTGTTTAACCTGCCCGGTGATGGAGCATTGCGCCGCGCGCCTGGCGGGCTGCGAGACCTCGCTGCCCGTCAAGACCAAGGCCAAGCCGCCGCGCCCTGAGGAGCGGCTGGCGGCCTTAATTGAGGGCCGCGGTGCCCACGCGGGCCAAGTGCTCATCCGGCAGCGGCCACAAAGCGGGCTGTTAGCCCGCATGTGGGAGCTGCCGCACTGGCAGGCGCCGCCTGTG
>NZ_JBBODA010000023.1:0-99380 GCF_038002705.1 Paenibacillus sp. FSL H7-0716 | reverse complement strand
CGGGCTTGCCTTTACCGCCGCGTCCCTTGCCCGCGGCGCCTTTACCCCCGGCCGGCTTAATGAAGCCGCCACCCGAACGGCCGCCCTTGCCTCCGCGGCCGCCTGCAAAGCCACCGCCGCGGTGCTCGCCTGGCGCGCGTGGCTTCATGTCGACCAACTCGAAATCGATCGTGTGGTCATCCATATTTACTTTGGCGACTCGGATCTTCACCTCGTCACCAATGCGGAACACACGCGATGTGCGCTCGCCAATGAGCGCCATATGACCTTCGTCGAAATGATAATAATCGTCGCTCATTGCACTGAGACGAATAAGACCTTCGACGGTATTATCCAGCTCGATGAACATTCCGAAGCTGGTCACACTGCTGACCATAGCCTCGAATTCCTCGCCTACTTTATCCTGCATGTATTCTGCTTTCTTCAGCTGCTCCGTATCGCGCTCAGCTTCTACCGCCACACGCTCGCGTTCCGAAGACTGCTGAGCAATGTCAGGCATCCGGCTAGACAAATAATCATGCCGTTTCTGGGTCAGTGCCCCTCCATTCTCAATCACTTCACGCATTACGCGGTGAATGACCAGATCGGGGTACCGGCGAATCGGAGAAGTGAAGTGAGAATAGTATTCCGCAGCCAGTCCGAAATGACCCGTGCTCTCCGCATCATACTTTGCCTGCTTCATAGAACGCAGCATCATCGTACTGATGACCGTCTGCTCCTTTGTGCCTTGGATTTGCTCCAACAAATCCTGCAAAGCACGTGGATGAACCGAATTGCCACGACCCTTGACGTGATATCCGAAATTGGCCGCAAAAGCCATGAAATTCTGCAGCTTCTCTGGGTCTGGATCTTCGTGAATCCGGTAAAGGAACGGAACCTTCAACCAGTGGAAATGTTCAGCTACTGTTTCATTTGCCGCCAGCATGAACTCCTCGATAATCTGTTCAGCTACAGAACGCTCACGCTTCACGATATCTACAGCCTTGCCGTTCTCATCCACGATGATTTTGCTCTCTTCAAAATCAAAATCAACCGCACCCCGGCGCATCCGCGCATCGCGCAGCTTCATCGCCAATTCTTTCATGAGGCGGAAATCGTCAATTAGTGGACTATAACGTTCCAGCAGCTCTGGATCTTCGTCTTCGAGAATTTTACGAACATTGGAGTAAGTCATTCTCTCTTTGGTGCGAATCACGCTCGTAAAGACATCGTGCTTCACAACCTTCATTTGCTCGTTAAATTCCATTTCACAGGACATTGTTAAACGGTCTACCTGTGGATTCAAGCTGCAAATCCCGTTCGATAGACGGTGCGGCAGCATCGGAATAACCCGGTCTACCAAATACACACTACAACCGCGGTCATAGGCTTCTTTATCCAGCTCAGAGCCTTCACGCACATAATAACCTACGTCTGCTATATGGACGCCCAGCTTGTAATGTCCATTCTCCAAGCGCTGTACGTTTACCGCATCATCCAAATCCTTAGCATCTTCGCCATCAATCGTAACAATGTTCAGTCCGCGCAGGTCGCGTCTTCCTTGCTCCGCAATCTCCTCTTCTGTAATTGAATCAGGAGCACCATCGGCTTCATCCATCACTTCAGCTGGAAATGCCTCAGGCAATTGATGTTTGCGGATAATGGAAAGAATATCAACACCCGGATCATCCTTATGTCCGAGAATCTCAATAATTTCACCTTCTGCCGCTGCTCGGCCTTCCGGATAACTCACAATACGCACAACGACCTTTTGACCATCAACAGCACCTTTAAAGGATTGCTTCGGAATAAAAATATCACGATTAATCCGCTTATCATCAGGCAGCACAAAACCATAGGTCTCCAGGTTCTGAAATACACCTACCGTCTGCAACACGCCACGTTTTACAATGCGTACTACTTCGCCTTCCATACGTCCGCCGGACGGACTTTTAGAGGTAATACGAATCAGAACGATATCGCCATTCATAGCTCCCTTAAGATCATTTGCATGGATATATACGTCAGGATGATCACGATCATCCGGGATTAGAAAAGCAAAACCCTTCGCATGTGCTTGTAAACGTCCACGCAGCAAATCCATCCGTTCTGGCACGCCATAACGTGCAGTACGGGTCAATACAATTCTTCCATCCTGCTCTAATTCAATCAGCAGCTCCTCGAACTTTTTAAACCCTTCGCTATCCTCTAGAGCAAAATGACTCACCAGCTCTTCATAAGTCATTGGTTTATATGCAGTTTCCCGCATGAAATCGAGTAATATTTCTTGTGTTATCATGTTCGTCACCCCAGCCCTCCGCGGCTTCAAGCCGCTGGCAAATATGTATATCTTGTCCTGCCCTGCAGTAATGCCAAGTAAATTTTACCTTTACTACTTCATACCCTAGTATACACGAAATCAATCCTGCGCATCCCTGTTACTGTCATCCAAAGGTTAACACAGTACAAAATTTCCTTTAAATGCTGAAATACATCCATGCCGACTTCAGGTTTACTTCCTATCGATCCAGCCTTTTTCTTTGCGAATATGAAAAGAAAAGCACCCTTAGGTGCTTTTTAACTCCTTTTAATATAACAAAAAAGCCTCCGCTCTATTCCATTTAGAACAGAGCGAGGGCTTACGGTAGATCTTTTAGTCGATTAGAACTGCAGCTAGAATCGCCATGATAAAGAAACCAGCAGCAAGTCCAACAGTTACACGTTGTAGTACGAGCTCCATACCACGAGCTTTTGTTTTACCAAAGAGATGCTCAGCACCGCCAGAGATGGCACCGGAAAGACCCGCGCTTTTCCCCTTTTGCAGAAGAACCACCGCAATAAGACCGACGGAAAAAATCAGGAGCACAACTTTCAAAAAGATATCCATTCACTTCCACCTCCTACGCCTAAGCATCACTATCTATGGTAATTTAGGTTATCACGATACATAAACAGTATTCTTATTTTATCATAGCGCTGTCGGTAATACAACAGCTTAGACTGTTAAGTCGTAGCTTTTCTTGCAAGATAAGGATAAACCTATTGAAGTCTATCTTCTTCAAATCATAAAAAAGACCCGCCATAACGGCGGGTCTTAGAAGTCTGCTATAAAAGCAGATTATCTTTTGAGGTTGTAGAAGGATTTCAGGCCGTTGTATTGAGCCAATTCACCCAACTCATCTTCGATGCGAAGCAATTGGTTGTATTTAGCAACACGGTCTGTACGGGAAGGAGCACCTGTTTTGATTTGACCAGCATTAGTCGCAACAGCGATGTCAGCGATTGTGCTATCTTCGGATTCACCGGAGCGGTGGGAGATAACTGCTGTGTAACCAGCACGTTTAGCCATTTCGATAGCATCAAAAGTTTCAGTCAATGTACCAATTTGGTTAACCTTAACCAAGATGGAGTTACCGATACCTTTTTCGATACCTGTTGCAAGACGCTCAGTGTTAGTTACGAACAAGTCGTCACCAACCAATTGGACTTTGTCGCCCAATTTTTCAGTAAGCAATTTCCAGCCATCCCAGTCGTCTTCGGACATACCGTCTTCGATTGTGATGATAGGATATTTTTCAACCCATGAAGCAAGAAGGTCAACATACTCAGCGGAAGTGTAAGATTTACCTTCGCCAGCAAGGGTGTATTTACCGTCTTTGTAGAACTCAGTGGAAGCAACGTCCATACCCAAGAATACGTCAACACCTGGTTTGTAACCAGCTTTTTCAATAGCTTCGATGATTGTAGTGATTGCTTCTTCATTCGAACCAAGGTTCGGCGCGAAACCACCTTCGTCACCAACAGCTGTGTTCAGGCCTTTGGATTGAAGTACGGATTTCAAGTTGTGGAAGATTTCAGCACCTGTGCGAAGAGCTTCTTTGAAGCTTGGAGCGCCTACAGGAAGAACCATGAACTCTTGAACGTCGATGTTGTTATCCGCATGCTCACCACCATTGATGATGTTCATCATTGGTACTGGAAGAGTTTTAGCGTTGAATCCGCCCAGGTATACGTACAAAGGAATATCCAAAGCTGCTGCAGCTGCACGAGCTACTGCCATGGATACAGCTAGGATTGCGTTAGCACCCAATTTACCTTTGTTAGGAGTTCCGTCCAAAGTAATCATCAATTTGTCGATGCCCACTTGGTCAAGAGCGTCCATACCGATAACTTCTGGAGCGATGATTTCATTTACGTTCTCAACAGCTTTCAGAACGCCTTTACCCATGTAACGGGATTTGTCGCCATCACGAAGTTCTACAGCTTCGTGAGCACCAGTGGAAGCGCCGGAAGGAACGATAGCGCGGCCTTTAGCACCGGATTCCAGATAAACGTCAACCTCTACTGTAGGGTTACCACGGGAGTCAAGGACTTCGCGAGCATATACATCAGAAATAATAGTCATGTAAGTTAATCTCCTTTTAACATTGTTTTGGGTCTTACTTGTATAGCTTAAAATCAAAGGCGTTATACCTTACCTTACTTACGGCTAGCAATCATGGATTGTCCGGTCATTTCCGCAGGTTGAGGAAGTCCCATCAAATCTAGGATTGTTGGTGCTACGTCTGCAAGAATACCGGATTCACGCAATACAACATTCTCAGTAGTCACGATGAACGGAACAGGATTGGTTGTATGAGCTGTGAACGGGCGACCGTTCTCGTCAAATACCATATCTGCATTACCATGGTCAGCGATAATAATGGCAACGCCACCTTTGGCAACAACCGCATCCACTACTTTACCCACACACTCATCCGTCACTTCTACAGCCTTGATTGTTGGTTCCAGCATGCCGGAGTGTCCAACCATATCAGGATTGGCAAAGTTAAGAATGATAGCATCCTGT
The DNA here is from genome assembly GCF_038002705.1 of Paenibacillus sp. FSL H7-0716. Taxonomy (NCBI): domain Bacteria; kingdom Bacillati; phylum Bacillota; class Bacilli; order Caryophanales; family Paenibacillaceae; genus Paenibacillus; species Paenibacillus sp. FSL H7-0716. The sequence continues at coordinate 94,552 of NZ_JBBODA010000023.1, read as the reverse complement.
CTTTCCGCTTCGATTTCCGCTACGCAGGCTGCAGCCACTTCGTATGCGCTCATCTCAGGTTGAAGATCATAGGTTGCCACTTTAGGAGAGTTGATTAAGATCCGGGTTTCCCCAGGAAGCTCCTCGTCACGTCCACCGCTGAAGAAGAAGGTTACATGCGGATATTTTTCAGTTTCCGCGATGCGCAGTTGCTTCTTGTTTTGTTGAACAAGCACTTCACCCAATGTGTTATCCAGGTTCTTCGGTGAGTAGGCTACATAACCTTGTACCGTTTCGCTGAAAGTAGTTAGGCATACGAAGTGCAGGTTTTGCGGGAACAAAGGACCACGGTCGAAACCGCGGAAATCTTGATTCGTGAACACTTGTGACAATTGAATAGCACGGTCAGGACGGAAGTTGAGGAACACGACGGAATCGCCGCTCTCTACTGCCGTTACAGGTTTGCCTTCACTGTCTACAATTACACTAGGTTCAACGAATTCATCAAATACCGAGTTTTCATAAGATGAAGTGATGGCTTGCACAGCATCCGTGTATTTAGGGCCTTCACCATAAACCATAGCACGGTAGGCTTTCTCTACACGTTCCCAACGTTTATCACGATCCATTGCGTAATAACGTCCGGACACCGTTGCAATTGTACCCACGCCAACCTCTTCGATTTTAGCTACTAGATCTTGGACAAACTTCTTCCCACTATCAGGAGCTACGTCACGGCCGTCCATAAAAGCATGGATATACACTTCATGCATATCTTCTTTTTTAGCCAGGTCAAGCATAGCAAACAGGTGGTTAATATGGCTATGTACCCCTCCGTCGGATACAAGCGCATATAGGTGAAGCTTTTTGCCAGTGTTCTTAGCATTTCTCACTGCACTAACCAGGGTTTCGTTATCGAAGAACTCGCCCTCGCGGATCGATTTATCGATACGAGTCAAATCCTGATAAACGATCCGGCCTGCACCAATATTCAAATGCCCTACTTCGGAATTGCCCATTTGCCCTTCCGGAAGGCCTACAGCTTCACCGCAAGCAGTGAGTGTAGTGTTAGGATATTGTTTCAGGTAACGGTCATAGTTAGGTTTGTTGGCTTGAGCAACGGCATTACCTTCTGTCGTTCCACGCAAACCAAAACCATCCATGATGATCAAAGCTACGGGTTTTGGAGCTGACATCTTACTTCGCCCCCTCAACCAATTGAACGAAGGAATCCGGTTGTAAGCTGGCACCGCCAACAAGCGCACCATCGATGTCGCTTTGGCCCATGTACTCAGTTACATTCTCAGGCTTCACGCTGCCGCCGTATTGAATACGAACAGCTTCAGCTGTTGCTGCATCATACAGATCTTTTACAAGACTGCGGATGTATGCAATAACTTCGTTAGCATCTTGGGAAGTGGAAGATTTACCTGTGCCAATAGCCCAGATAGGTTCGTATGCAATAACAACTTTTGCTGCTTGCTCGGCACTAAGACCTTGGAATGCAGCTTCAGTTTGTACTTTACATACTGCTTTAGTTTGATCAGCTTCACGCTCTTCGAGCTTTTCGCCAACACATACGATAGGAGTAATTCCGTGACGGAATGCAGCATGCATTTTCTTATTCACGATTTCATCCGTTTCGCCAAAATAAGCACGACGCTCAGAGTGGCCAATGATAACATAGTCCACACCAAGATCACTTAGCATTACACCACTGATCTCGCCTGTGTAAGCACCGTTATCCTCAAAGTGTAGGTTTTGTGCACCAATCTTGATGTTAGTACCTTTTGCAGCTGCTACAAGTGCAGGCAGGTTAGTAAATGGAGCGCAGATTACAGTCTCAACGCCTTCTACTTCTGCTTTGCCTTTAATTTCAGCAATAAAGCTTTCTGCTTCAGGAACTGTTTTGAACATTTTCCAGTTACCTGCAATAATAGGTGTTCTCATGACTTATGTTGCCTCCTTCTTAGGTCTTACTTATCGTTCAGTGCTTCTACGCCAGGAAGCGCCTTGCCTTCCATGAACTCAAGGGATGCACCGCCACCAGTGGAGATATGATCCATTTGATCAGCCAGGTGGAATTTCTCTGCTGCTGCTGCGGAATCTCCGCCACCAATAACAGTGTAACCTTCAGTAGTTGCACAAGCTTTTGCTACTGCAAGTGTACCTTCAGCGAATTTATCGATTTCGAATACGCCCATAGGTCCATTCCAGACAACCAGCTTGGAGTTCTTGATAATATCGGCATAAAGTTCACGAGTCTTAGGTCCGATATCCAGTCCTTCCCAACCTTCTGGGATTTCATTGTAATCAACGATCTTAGTGTTAGCGTCAGCACCAAATTTATCAGCAACAACAACATCAACTGGAAGCATGAAGTTTTTACCAAGTGCTTTTGCTTTTTCGATGAATCCAAGAGCAACGTCAAGTTTGTCGTTGTCTACTAGTGATTTACCGATTTCAAAGCCTTGTGCTTTAGTGAATGTATAAGACAATCCACCGCCGATCAGGACGTTATCAGCCAAAGACAACAAGTTATCAATAACATCAATCTTGTCTTTAACTTTCGAACCACCGATGATCGCAGTGAAAGGACGTTCTGGGTTAGAAAGAGCTTTACCAAGAACGGACAATTCTTTCTCCATCAAAAGACCGGATACAGCTGGTAGGAAATGAGCGATACCTTCTGTCGATGCATGTGCACGGTGAGCTGCACCAAACGCATCATTAACAAACAAATCAGCCAATTCAGCGAATTGTTTAGCCAGTTCAGGATCGTTTTTCTCTTCACCTGGGTAGAAACGAACATTCTCAAGCACAAGTACGTCGCCTTCGCCTAGCTCAGCGATTTTTACTTTTACAGCTTCGCCAATTGCTTCATCAGCTTTAGCTACTGGTTTGCCAAGAAGCTCGGACAAACGTTCAGCAGCAGTAGTCAAACGCATGGAATCTACGAATTCGCCTTTAGGACGACCCATATGACTCGCAAGAATGATCTTTGCACCGTTCTCGATCAAATATTTAATGGTTGGAAGTGTTTCGCGAATACGAGTATCATCAGTAATTTTACCGTCTTCTACAGGTACGTTGAAATCCACGCGTACAAATACGCGCTTACCCTTTACTTCTACATCACGGACGCTTTTTTTGTTCATGATTAATTCCTCCACACCCAAAATTGTTTCTAGCAGGAAACAAGAAATACATTTAGAAAGAGCGGAAACAAGGAATTTCTGTTTCCGCTCTATAGATGTTGCTTATATCAAGTCAATTACTTAGCGATTTTAGCGAATTTCTCCAAAGTACGAACCAATTGTGCAGTGTAGGACATTTCATTGTCATACCAAGCAACAGTTTTAACCAGTTGTTTGTCGCCAACAGTCAATACTTTAGTTTGTGTAGCATCGAACAGGGATCCGAAAGTCATACCTTTGATGTCGGAAGATACGATTTCATCTTCAGTGTAACCATAAGTGTCTGGATCGGAAGCTGCTTTCATTGCTGCGTTGATTTCTTCAACAGTAACGCTCTTATCAAGAACAGTTACAAGCTCAGTCAGGGAACCAGTTGCAACTGGAACACGTTGAGCTGCACCATCCAATTTACCTTTAAGTTCTGGAATAACCAGACCGATTGCTTTAGCAGCACCAGTAGTGTTAGGAATGATGTTCTCAGCTGCTGCACGAGCGCGTCTGAAGTCACCTTTAGCATGTGGAGCATCCAAAGTGTTTTGGTCACCAGTGTATGCATGAATTGTAGTCATCAAGCCTTCAACGATACCGAACTTGTCGTTCAGTACTTTTGCCATTGGAGCTAGGCAGTTAGTTGTGCAAGATGCGCCGGAAATAACAGTCTCAGTACCATCAAGAATGTCATCGTTAACGTTGTAAACGACAGTTTTCATGTCGCCAGTAGCTGGAGCGGAGATAACTACTTTCTTAGCTCCACCTTTCAAGTGTTTTTCAGCTGCTTCTTTAGTTGTGAAGAAACCTGTGCACTCAAGTACGATATCAACGCCTAGGTCGCCCCATGGCAATTCTTCAGGGTTGCGGTTAGCAAGAACCTTAACTTCTTTACCATTGACTTTGAAGAAGCCATCATGCACTTCAACATCACCTTGGAATTTACCTTGAGTTGTATCATATTTAAGCAAATGAGCAAGCATCTTAGCGTCAGTCAAGTCGTTGATTGCTACCACTTCGATACCTTCTACATTTTGAATACGGCGGAAAGCAAGGCGTCCAATACGTCCAAAACCGTTAATTCCAACTTTTACACTCATTGAATAGTTCCTCCTAGAATTCGTTTTATTTATTCAAAACAGACGGTGAGGTCTGTCATGACAACAATGTTAAGTATGATGCAAGAAGTATGTTATTGCCTGCAATCTAAAAACTACGAAGATAGCTGTAGTTGATTGTCAATTTCCTTGCCTATTTCTACTGCGGCGGCCTCGTCCGTGACGAGAATATTCTCCTGCCCGAAACGCAGCATGGCATGAATGGCTTTGGCCTTGGGTTTGCCTCCTGCAATACCGATGACTTTCTCTGTCCGGATGATATCTTCTAGACGTAGACCCATCGTAAGCATGGTATGGACAACCTGACCCTCTTCATTGAAATAATAGCCAAAAGATTCGGCCACTGCCCCTTCACCCTGGATTTCCGAGACTGTAGCCTCGTCCAGTTTGCGGCGGCGGGTCATTTCAATGGCATCCCCAATCCCATGTACAATAATACGCGAACTGCGGATGGTTTGTACAATCTCTCCAATATTAGAGTCAAGCGCCAGCGATTGGTATGCATCCCCACTAAGCAAATCAGGGACATGCAGCAACCGGTAGTTGGCTCCAACCCGCTTTGCCATTGTTGAGGCAATCGTGTTGGCTTGAATCTCCATACTCTCTCCTAATCCTCCACGCGCCGGAACAAACCAAGCGTTCTTATAGGAAAGGGACAACGGCGGTGTCAGTTGATCAGCCATATCGGCAAGCGTCGATCCACCTGTGACGGCAACTGTATCATCTGCGCGAAGTATACTCAGCAGCGCTTTCGCACCCGCTCGGCCAAGCTCTCGTTTGGTGAACGGCGATGACTCACAATCACCCGGTACTACAATAACTTTATCCAGACCATACGTTGCTCGAATTTTCTCTTCCAGCTCATCCAGACCAAATAGGCTCTTAACAACCGGCTCTAGCAAATCAAGCAGTCTACGTCCAGCAGCGCTAATGCGCATGCCAACACTCTCGATCTCAATAAGCCCTTGCGATTTCAGAAGATCCGTCTCGGCACGCAGTACCCGCTCAGTCATATCTAGCGAAGCGGCTAGCGTTCTGCGCCCAATAATATCGGACAGCATGATCTGATGAAGAATCGTGTACCGTCTCTTAAGGGTTTCCATGAGATCAGGCAGAAGCTGCTTTTGGATATCTAATAAATTACGCATACTTTCACTCCTGCAACTTCGTCTTCCTCTATTCCCTTGTTCATGGTCTCAAAACGTCCCGGGTAAACTTTTTAAGTCCCACCCATATTCTAACCAAATATTGCTCGAAGCGCAAGTCTTCCGAGAGTAGAATTCTCAAGCGCTTGTCTTCTTATACATGAATAAGGTCAGAAAAAGATATAGCGCCCGATGCCTGTCCCTAGAGCGCCTGTCCAGTATTAATATTACATTGCAATTGTGTAAAAATTGTATTATAATCATTTTTGTTGCGCCCGTGGTCCAATGGATATGACGTAGGCCTCCGAAGCCTGAGATCCAAGTTCGATTCTTGGCGGGCGCGCCATTAATTTCATTTTTGCACATAATTTAGTAGTGCCTATACTACTACTTAACCAAAGAGCCGCTTGTCGGCTCTTTTTTTTGAATATAAGTTTGACTTTCTTTGACTTTTTGTTTGAATTTGTTTATCATGTGGGTAATACGGCAAGAGTAAAAATGAATACATTTAAAGAACCAATATCAAGGAGGTTTTCCACGTGAGTTATATTCCTATGGTAGTAGAACAGAGCAACCGCGGCGAGCGCGCTTATGACATCTATTCCCGCCTGCTGAAGGACCGCATCATTTTCCTTGGAACGGAGGTTAATGACGTGGTAGCCAATTCTATCATCGCACAAATGCTGTTCTTGGCTGCCGAAGATCCTGACAAGGACATTCACCTTTACGTGAATAGCCCAGGCGGTTCCATTACTGCAGGTATGGCTATTTTTGATACAATGCAGTACATTAAACCAGACGTTTCCACCATCTGTGTGGGTATGGCAGCTTCCATGGGAGCTTTCCTGCTAAACGCTGGCGCCAAAGGCAAACGCTTTGCACTGCCTAACAGCGAGATCATGATCCACCAGCCTCTGGGTGGTGCTCAAGGTCAAGCAACGGACATTGAAATCCGTGCCCGCCGTATCCTCAAATTGCGCGATAAGCTGAACCGTATTCTAGCAGAACGTACGGGTCAACCTCTAGAACGTATTGAGAAGGATACAGATCGCGACTACTTCATGACTGCTGCAGACGCGGCTGAATACGGTATCGTAGATAAAGTAATCGAGAAGACATTGCCTAGCGGTGTGTAAGCTATAAAGTAAAAATATAAAGAGGCTGTGCTCTAACCATAACGGATAGGGCACAGCCTCTTTATATTTTATAGAAGACCTAAATCCAATTAAGCCAGCCCGCCATAACCTAGCGCGTCCAGCTTCTCGGCAATTACGCGATAACCCCGGCCATTCGGATGCAAATGATCAATGGATAACAGCCCTCTCTCATTTCCTGCGAACTCACTGTAAATTGAAGCAAATCCACAGACTCGACTGCTGTACTGTGCTGCGTATTGATTAAACTGTCTGACCCACTCTGTCGCACCAACCACCTGAGGATAGGGATTATATAATCCCACAATTCTAATGATAAAAGGTCTACGCGTCCTCGCCTTCAATTGTATGAGAATATTCATAATTGCAGAGAAATTTTGTTTGCATTCCTGAAGCGATCTGCGCAGCTCTGCGGATAAGTTCCCTTGCTGTCTTGCTGCGGATTTGGCCGCGTGAATCAAATCATTACCACCGATAGACACAGTGATGATATCGGCTTCTCGAACGGCCTCACGCATCATGGTATTTCCGCGCAGCCGCTGCTCCAGCTCTGAAGTAGTCATTCCGTTCACGCCTAAATTCGTAGAGGCTACAGTTGTCCGCAGTCTCCCTTCTGCCATTCTACGGTACACCGGTACAAAACCGTTACCTGGCAGAGCACCAAATCCAGTCGTCAAGGAATCGCCAATTGCAGTATATTGGTAGCCCATAGCTCTCCCCCGTTCATAAACTAGTTACTCCCTTTAGCATATGAACAAGAGACAACTCTGGTAAGGGGGAGATGTCTTGTGCCGACATTTGCGGAGATGAAGAATCTCCATTTATTTCATGCCAGCAAACGGGCTACTGCCATCCGGCAAAAGCTCTTTGAAACTAAAAGTATACTCAGGGAAGCCTGCAGCATAAGCTGTGTACTCATATAATTGGAAGAACAGAACAACCTTGTCGTCCTTCAGATAGAAATATTTCTCCGTATTTAATCCGTTGAATCCTCCCAAATAACTAGCCTCTGCCTTCAGCAGCTTGCTCAGCTTAGCATTCAGCTGTTTTTTGTAGTTTGGATTAGCTCCAAACAGGTCGCCCAACAATAGACGTTTACCATCCTTAAGCGAGAAGGTGAATGCCTCCCGGTTAGTCATTCCATGAGCGCCGCCCGTATCACTATACTGATGCATCACTATGCTGATCACACCATTTTGATTGTAGGTCACTACATAACCTGAATCATAGGTGTATTTGGGCTCTGCTCCATCTCGATCGGAGATATCCTGTTCTGCACCCGCCGCGAATTTCATAACACTTTCCTTCAAAGTATTATTAATAGCTTGTTGGGCACTGGAGTTGCCCAATCCACTGATCTTCGGGTAATCAAGCTGAATAAAAGCTTCTGCCCGATCTTTAGCATAAGTTTCCGTGGTTACCGTCAGCGCGTTCTGCGGTCTGTTCACCACATTCAGCCTACTAGCGGCCCGACTCCAATCTACCTTATAACCCATATAATCATTTAACAATCCTGATGGAACATAGAGGCGACTATTAATTAACTTCCCTTCATACTCTCGAATGAAATAGTTATTCACCCACACAGAAGTACCGTAACTGGATAATATCAACTTCGCCTTGGCCGATCCTTTTCCAATCATGTACGCATTTTCCTTCTTATTATACGCAAGCGGTAATCCCAACACATCTCGCATAAAAGTTATGGGAATCCAGGCCTGTCCTTCCTTCAGAATACCTTCCTGTAACGAATTTATCCCGTTTGCCTTTAAAACGATACGCGAATCAATAGCTTTATTCTCCGTTTTACTTGCTGCTGCATAACCCGTTTCGCTGGGCAGCAGACCTCCGCCAAACAATAAACCTGCTGACATCACCCCTATGCCCCATTTGCGTACTGATTCTTTTGAAATAATATTCATCATCTTATTTTTCCTCTCCTTTCCAATTTATTAAACAGAATCGTAGAGAACTTACACAAAAAAAGAGGCGCCCCCCACTATTACTAGTGGAAGATCACCTCTCCTCTCTGTATTCACCTTGTTCTGATACTATTTCAATTCATACATTACGCTTAGCTGAGTTGTAACTTTAACTACACCAGGTTGCACGGATGTGCTTGCACCAGCATCTGCTGCAGCCATATTCATTTTTAGATTCTGTTCAAAATAAACCGGAGTGATATCGCCATCATTTTGGCTGACCGTGATCACTTGACCCAAGCTGCGTTTAGCTGCCTTAGCAATAGCCCCTGCTTTAACATCTGCATTCGCCATCGCCTTTTCAATCACCTGAGCTTCAAATGCAGAAGTATCTTCCACAGAAAAACGTGCATTTCCGATATTATTCGCCCCTGCCGCAGATGCAGCGTCCAGCAATTCACCAACCTTAGTCAGATCTCTATAAGACACTAACAGCGTATGATTGGCGTTGTATCCCTTCACTTGCTGTCCTTCTTTTTCGCTGTAACTATAATTGGGTTGCACATAAAACTGCGTGCTTTGAATATCTTTATCTGCAATTTTCCAAGTATTCTTCAGTAAAGCCATAATCTTCTGAATTTTAGCGGCATTGGTCTTCTGCGCTTCTTGCGCAGTTGTGGCCGTAGTATCCACACCGATGGTCAAGTATACGATATCCGGCTTGAGGGACAATTCGCCTTTACCTACTACACTAACAACATTTTTCTGCACTTCATCTGCGTAAGCCTTTGCAGGACCTTGGAAAACACCACTCATGCCGATCCCTCCAATTAACAAACTCCCTACGATCATCACTGAACCAATTTTCTTCAATAAACCTTTCATATTTGCCAGCCCCTTTCATTTCTTGTGATTTGTTATTATCCTCTAGACGAGTCATTTTGGTAAATGTTGCACGTTCTCCATCTATTTTTTGGTATTAAAAAAAGCCCCGAAGGGCTTTTGGTCATGCGATAAATAAAGTCTTCCTAGCAGTCTTCCTATTATTGGTTCTCAAGCTCTTCTTTGCTGACCAGACTTGTCAAAGCGTTTACAGCTTGATCGGCATCCGCACCGTCCGCGCTAATGTAAATCTCCGTGCCGGAACTGATAGCGAGGCTCATAATCCCCATAATACTTTTAGCATTTACTTTTTTATCATCTTTTTCCACGAAAATCTCCGACGAAAACTTGTTAGCTTCTTGCACAAACAATGCTGCCGGTCGGGCATGAAGCCCTGTCTTCAACCGAACAACTACCGGGTGCTTTGTCATGAAACGCTTACCCCCTAATTGAGTTCTCCCCAAAAGTTTCACATTAATTTTATATTATTATATCATTATAACGTAAACCACACTAGAAAAAAAGTAATTAGCCGCCTCGAACCTTGTCCGCCAGCTCATCAATCTTACGAAGCCGATGATTTACTCCCGACTTACTGACTGTACCTTTGAGCATTTCACCAACCTCCTTGAGGTTGATATCGGGATGCGCCATTCGAATTTCTGCTACTTCACGCAGTTTATCCGGCAAATTCTCCAGTCCCATTTCTCGCTGCAACAGCTTGATATTCTCAATCTGCCGCACCGCAGCACTTATTGTTTTGTTGAGATTTGCGGTCTCGCAGTTCACGATCCGATTCACGGAATTACGCATATCCCGCATAATTCTTACATCCTCAAATTTGAACAACGCCTGATGCGCTCCAATCAAACTTAAGAATTCAATAATCTTCTCGCCTTCTTTAATGTAAAGAATGAACCCTTTTTTACGTTCAATACAGCGTGCATTTAAGTGGAATTCCCCAGCCAGATCCACTAATGCTTTACAATGTTCCTCATACATCGAGGAAATCTCCAAATGGTAGGAGGAGCCTTCCGGATTATTAACCGATCCGCCAGCCAGAAAGGCACCGCGCAAATAAGCACGCTTGCAGCAGTTATTCCCAACAATCTCATCATCAATACCATCGGTAAAAATAAATCCTTCCGACACAATTCTAAGATCCTTTAGGATCTCTTGTACACGGTTTGGGATTCTGACGATATAGACGTTATTTTTCTTCAAACGCATTTTTTTACGCACGAGTAGCTCAATATGGACCTGGTAATATTTCTTAAGTAAAGAATATACCCGCCTTGCAATCGCGGCGTTCTCCGTCGAAATGTCGAGGATAACCTTTTTGCTTGAAAGCTGCACAGATCCATTCATACGGATAAGCGCTGACATTTCCGCCTTCTCGCAGCAGGGTTCACTCTCCACCATCGTCAGCTCTTTTTTGGTAAGGGCCGCAAAAGACAAGGGTCTCACCTCTTTCTTGATAAGTACTTCATTCTCATCTATAAGTTATACCCTAGGGTTTCTGTTTATCCAATCCTGCACAAGCTGATAAATGTGATGACTAAGCTTATCGGTATCATGTCTCAAATAAGTTCGGAATAAAACCAGTTTATCGGCTATAACCTTGTATCCATTGCCATCCAGCGCTTCTTTATCAAGCTGCACCGGGCGCGCGCCCTTCTCGGCGTACTTCGTCTGGACCTGTTCCGGAATCTCACCGTCATTAACAATAACATAATCGAATAAATCGATCCCGATATGATCATATACAGCTTGAAGATGATCGCTGACGGTATAGTTATCCGTTTCACCCGGCTGAGTCATTACGTTGCAGACGAAAATTTTGATAGCATTCGAAGATACAACCGCTTCTGCCAGTTTCGGAACAAGCAGGTTGGGAAGAATGCTCGTATACAGACTGCCAGGACCCAGCAGGATCGCATCTGCGTTCCGAATCGCCTCAAGCGCTTCGGGCAATGGTTCTACATCTGGCGGCTCCAAGGACACTCGTCTGATGATCCCGCCAGCTTCAGGGATTTTGGACTCCCCCGTGATAATCGTGCCGTCCGACATTTCTGCATGCAGGATTACAGCTTCACCGGCCGCAGGCAATACCCGTCCGCGAACAGCGAATAATCGACTTAGCTCCCGTACAGCCGTAACGAAATCGCCGGATATATCCGTGAGCGCAGCAAGAATCAAGTTGCCGAGACTATGACCAGCTAGTCCCTCACCCGTGTTGAAACGGTATCTCATAATCTCTGCCATGAGCGGCTCAACATCAGCCATAGCTGTCAATACGTTGCGGATGTCCCCAGGAGGAGGCATTTGCAGCTCACTGCGTAAAATACCAGAGCTTCCCCCATCATCGGCAACGGTAACAATAGCAGTAATATCTAATGGCTTCTCTTTTAAACCACGAAGCATGACAGATAACCCCGTGCCACCGCCCATAACGACGATACGTGGACGCTGTCTTTGTTCTTCAGCCACTATGACCCCTTCTCTCTAGTGCCGATCACGCTCGGAATCCCGATGACTAACGGTTACGGATTCCGTCTCGCTAACGCCCAGCATTTTACCCAAATACTCGGATATGGCTACGGAACGGTGTTTACCTCCCGTACAGCCAATGCCAATGATAATCTGGGACTTACCTTCCTTACGATATTGCGGAATTAGAAAATGAAGCATATCGAGCAGTTTGGTCAGGAACACCTGTGTTTCAGGCCACTTCATTACATAATCGTAGACTTCACTGTCCTGGCCGGTTTTAGGCCGCAGATGGTCCACATAATGTGGGTTAGGCAAGAAGCGGACATCAAAGACAAGATCTGCATCAATAGGGATACCGTACTTAAATCCGAAGGATGTAATATTGACGGAAAGCGTACTTTTTCCTAGATGCGAAAACCGTGAAACGATCTTCTCCTTAAGCTGCACAGGCTTCATACTGCTGGTATCTAAACATAACGTAGCTGAATTTTTCAATTCTTCAAGCATCTTACGTTCTAGCTTGATACCATCAAGCGGCAGCCCCTTAGGTGCTAATGGATGATGACGTCGACTTTCCTTGTAACGCTGAACAAGTACTGAATCTGTAGCATCCAAAAACAAGATCTCACAGCCAATGGTTGACTCATCCTTGATATAGGCAAGAGACTCAGACAAAGCAGTGAAGAATTCTCGACCACGCAGGTCAATTACAAGGGCTACCTTGGCAATCTTACCCTTCGACTGTTCAATTAGCTCTGCGAACTTGGGAATCAGCACCGGTGGTAAATTATCGACACAGAAGAACCCTAGGTCTTCCAGACTCTGTACAGCAATTGTCTTCCCCGCACCTGACATTCCCGTAATAATAATCAGGGTGGCTCCAGCCGTTGGGGTATTGTCCAATTCGGTCATAAAAGCGTCCCCTCCCTAGATTTAGTATATGAATACTTCCCGTCTTTTAAGAACGCAGCAAAAGGCCGGCAGCCCCAACAATACCTGCGTCATTGCCAAGCTCAGCTGGAATAATCGAAACACCAGTTTGAAGCGGAGCCGGTGTCAATTTCGCAAACACACGACGAACCTCATCAAATAGAATATCTCCAGCCTTAGACACGCCGCCGCCAACGATAAATACTTCAGGGTTAAGCACAGCCGCAACAGAAGCCATGGATTTACCCAGATAGTACGCTGCACGATTTACTATACGGATAGCTACTTCATCGCCAGCCTTAGCCGCATCAAAGACTTCTTTCGCAGCAATCTTCTCTACCATAGAGAGGGAAGTACGATCGCCACGAGCTACTGCATCATTAGCCATGCGGATAATACCTGTAGCGGAGGAAACGGTTTCCAGACAGCCCATGTTGCCACAGCCGCATTGAATAGCTTCCAGATCCGGCACTACTGTGATATGACCAAGCTCACCAGCTAATCCCGCAAAGCCTTGATAAATCTTTCCATTAATAATAATTCCGCCACCGACACCTGTTCCAAGCGTATAGCAGACACAGTTATCAACACCACGTCCCGCACCACTCCAAGCTTCGCCCAGTGCAGCCACGTTCGCATCATTGTCTATTTTGACAGGCTTGTTCCAACGATCTTCCAAAATGGAACGGATCGGCACATCTCTAAATCCTATGTTAGGCGCAAGGATGATGATTCCTTCACGAATATTTGTGAACCCGGCTACACCCGCTCCTACACCTGCAAGCTGATCCCAAGAGTACGGGGAATCCTCCACAATTTGGCGTACATACTTCTCGATATTATCGATAACAGTATCGACACCCTCTGCAGTTCCTGTAGGTCCCTCATAAGTATGAAGAAGAGTACCTTCAGCATTACAGATTCCAACCTTAATTGCAGTTCCACCCAAATCCACGCCAACGTAGATATTCTCAGACATGTAACAAGCCACCTTTTTTTATACTAAAATAGTTAATCCTAAGTACCAACTATAATAGAAGCCCTCTCTGTGGTCAAGGAAAGACAACACACCCGGGAATTCCTTATTTTAAGAGTATACTCTATTATATTCTAAAAAGACCCCCTTACACCTAAGTAAGAGAGTCTTGTACCTATATTATTATCTGGAAAATAACCCAACGTACCGATTTATTCTGATAAAATGCGCTTTTGACCCTCTAATGCTCGGATTGGAGCGATATTCTGTGTGAACTCTAGCGTGCCCATATAATGGCCTGACTCGTCTCGTACAGCGAAGTAACGGATGTAGATAAACTTATCCTTGATATTAATCCAGAAGTCTTCAGCATCCTTACGACCTGCCTTAAAGTCTTCCAGAAGCTTCTCTACCACATGAACACTTTGCGGGGGATGACAGTTCTGTACTGTACGGCCGATAACGGCTTTAGTTCGGGCAAAGATACGTTCCTTCCCATGTGAAAAATATCGAACAACATCATTCTCATCAATGAAGGTTAGATCTACAGGCAGATGGTTGAGTACGGTCTCCAGTTGATGCAGTGACAACAACCCTGTCTCAAAACGGATGAACCCGCCTTGCGGCGTAGCTCCTTCTGTTTCTTCCAGCACTGCGCCGTCCGGCTCAGCGGCCCGCTCAGGGATCCACTCCTGCTCCGGTGCGATTAGGCAGAACCCGATCTCATCGCTCTCCCGGGCGATTTTGACCCATTCATCTTCCGTCAATTTGTCTAGGGCCATGGGCAATAGAATATTTTCTTCCTTAAAGATCATTTCATTAACTTCCTTGATGATCTCCTCAAGCTGAATACCTATTTCTGCTGCGTTTCCGCTATAAGTGCTGAGCGCTGCTTTTGCCTCTTTAATCATACGGCGGATATTATCATCCACTCCCCACATTACCTTGGTTGGGCCATAAATGCCGTACTTTTCGAGGTATGGGAACAGCAGATTTTCTTTTCGGCTATAGTGTTTATCAAGATCCAGCAGCAAGCTAAGATCCTCCAACAATTTGAAGATCAGTTCCTCACTATCATTCTTTTGAAACTTTGTTGCGTGCAGATCCATGCGGAAGTTAACAAGTTTTTCGATCTCACGATTCTCCAATTTGAAGGTGTGTACTGGATGGCCTGGCTGCTCCTCGGGCTTAGACGAGCGATGAATCTGCTCAATAGAGCCTTTAAAGATGGCTGTATGCACCGAACAAAGACGTTGGACCTCGGATACCGGAATTCCTTCTTCGGTCATTAATGAATGCTCCATCGCGGAAATCTCCGCTACAGTAACATCACCCACAGCTTCGGCGAACCACGCCTTAACCTCTTCTACACTTTTGCCTGCATGCAGTTCTTTAATAATCTCCTTAAGCATAGCTTGGCGACGAGTCTGTTCCGGCACATCAACTTCACGGTTGTTAATTAGTTCGCTCATATTAACACTCCTTTATTAAATAATCTCGAAACCATGACGTTCAAAAGTTAGCTTCACGTGCTCGAGATCCATTTTTTTCAGCTTAATTCCTTTGGATAAGGTCATGAAACGGCCAGCGGTCTGCAGCATACCAGGCTTGGCAATATCCTTAAAGCCCAGCTCTACCATAATCTCGATGACCTCCGGATGTCGTGATACCATCTCGAATATAGATTCATCCAAACTCAGCACTTTTTCCATTTGACTCTTCTCCTTCATGTGAGAACTATTCTCAATAAAAGATTAGCACAGGCCGTAAAGGACCATTGTGATTGCAATCACTAATTCGAAAGAAAGCAATTATCGTTCTTTTAAAGACGAATTATGTATGCTGTGAACCTAAAAAAACTGTCCCCTACGCTTAAAAAGCATAAGAGACAGCCTGATCTGTCATTAATTAACTATTTATTTATTATAGCGTTACTCCTGTTTTGAATATGGAGATCTCACGGAAATTATTCTTTTCATTATTAACCCATTCACCGCTGGCCACCGCAATAATATAGTTTATGAAGCTGCGCAAGACCTCATCTGGCGAACCATCTTCCACCAACACACCTGCATTAAAATCGATCCAATGACGTTTGCCTTCATACAATGGGGTATTGGTAGACACCTTCATCGTTGGCACGAATGTACCAAATGGTGTTCCCCGTCCAGTCGTAAAGATCACCAATTGACAGCCAGCAGCAGCCAGTGCAGAGGAAGCCACAAGATCATTGCCAGGCGCGTTAAGGAGATTTAAGCCTTTGTTAGTGATAAGCTCTCCATACTTGAGTACATCCATCACTGTAGCATTCCCGGATTTTTGAGTACAACCCAATGATTTATCCTCAAGCGTAGTAATTCCTCCGGCTTTATTCCCTGGAGAAGGATTTTCATATACCGGCTGTTTATAGTCCATAAAATACTGCTTAAAGTCATTAATGAGATCGACAATTTTGTGGAAAATAGTTTTGTCCGCAGCACGTTCCATTAGAATTTTTTCGGCACCAAACATTTCAGGCACTTCAGTCAGTACAGTGGTCCCGCCTTGAGCAGCCATATAATCAGACAGACGTCCAAGGAGCGGGTTGGCAGTAATACCGGATAACCCGTCGGAGCCTCCACATTTCAGACCGATTTTCAGCTCAGAGAGTGATACCTCTTCCCGTTGATCGCCTTGGACATTATTATAGATTTCCTTCAGCAGCTTCACGCCTTCTTCAATCTCATTCCCAACCTCCTGGGAGACAAGGAAACGCACACGATCCTCATCATAACTGCCAAGCATATCTTTAAAAATATGCAAATTGTTATTCTCACAGCCCAATCCGAGCACAAGCACGCCGCCCGCATTCGGGTGTTTAACCGCGTTAGCAAGTATCGTACGTGTATTGTCATGATCATCGCCCAGCTGGGAGCAACCGTAGTTATGCTTAAGCACGAGCACGTTATCGAAAGGTGCGATATCCCCAACCTCTGCTTTGAAAATATTGATAATCTGCTCCGCCACTCCATTCACACAACCAACAGTAGGGACGATCCAGAGCTCATTGCGGATACCTACAGATCCATCAAAGCGGCGATACCCCTTAAAGGTCAAATTCTCCGCTGCAAAAGGATTCGGCGTCAGCTTCTGCTCAAAGGTATATTCCTCTACCCCTGTTAGGTTTGTCTTAGTGTTATGGGTATGCACCCACTGCCCCGGCGCGATAGACGCTATAGCATGACCAATGGGGTAACCATATTTCAATACGTTTTCACCTTCGCTAATGCTGGATAGTGCAATTTTATGGCCTCTAGCGATATCTTCAGTAATTTTAATCTCTTTTGAACCAATCACAATGGTGTCGCCTGCTTTATAGTCTTTAAGTGCAACAGCGACATTATCAGCCTCATTAATCTGCAATACTTCTTTCATCGTCTTGATCATATCATTGTCACCTCCAGGGTATTAGTTGTGTGCCGGTCTCTTCACGAACGCTTTTAAGGCTTGCTTCATGCCATTTTTCTCAATCGCAATCAGCCCTGCTGTCACCTTGTCAGTAAGTCCAGCCACTTCATTCAGATCACAGCCCCAGCGATTGGTTGCGGCAAGTACTTCGACGGCCAGTGCGCGCAGCCCGGTGTCTGTGCCATCCCATCCTCCCCATAAGGAGGCGAACCATTCCAAAATATCCGCATCATCAGCCAGTTGAATGTTTTCTTCCCCTCTGCGTCCTCTATAGAAGGCAATTAATGCGCTCAATGAGAAGACAAGCTTTTCAGGCAATTGTCCTTTGGCCTCTACATATTGCAGTAAAGAAGGCAGATCTCTTGTCTTAAACTTCGATATAGAGTTAAGGGAAATGCTCATCAAGTAATGCTGCACATAAGGGTTCAGGAATCTTTCTAATACCGCGTCTGCAAAAGAATTCAATTCTTCTGCCGGCAGATCCAGCGTTGGAATAATTTCATCATAGATTAAAGACTTCACGTACGCCCCAACCTCTTCGTGCTCAATAGCCTCAGCAACCGTATCAATCCCGTACAAATACGCTACTGGTGTCATAGCTGTATGAGCTCCGTTTAAAATTCTCACTTTTCGAGTGCGATAAGGGGCCATATCATCCACCACCAGCACATTAAGACCTGCTAGTTCAGCCGGGAACTCCTTTTTAATCCACTGCGGTCCTTCAATCACCCAAAGATGGAATTGCTCGCCGACAACGACCAGCTTATCCTCATAACCCAACTCTTCTGTAATCTCGGCAATGCTGTCTCTTGGATAACCGGGAACAATGCGGTCCACCAGACTGCAGCAGAAGGTATTTGCTTCATTCAACCAGTTCACAAAATCTTCTCCAAGATTCCACAGCTCAGCATATTTCAAAATAACCTTTTTGAGCTCATCACCATTCCGGTCAATCAGCTCGCATGGAATGATGATAAAACCTTTAGAAACATCCCCATTAAAAGTTTGATAACGTTTGTATAATAAGGCCGTCAGCTTGCCTGGGAAACTACTCTGCGGCGTATCGGTTAACTTGTCGCCGGCTTCAAAAGCAATTCCCGCTTCAGTAGTATTAGACAAGATAAAGCGCAGCTCCGGGTTCTCAGCCAGCTTCATATACTCCTCATGCTGTGAATAGGGATTTAGCGTCCGCGTAATACAATTAATTACCTCGTGCTCTTTTACAGCCACTCCGTCTTTAATGCCTTGCAGATAAAGGGTATACAGCCCATCCTGATCATTTAGCATTTCTGCCAGTCCGTTAGCCAACGGCTGTACAACAACCACTCCACCATTGAAATCCGTTTTTTGATTCATGGTATGAATCTGCCAATCTACAAAGGCGCGCATGAAATTGCCTTCGCCAAATTGTAGAACCTTCTCAGGATACTGCTTGTAAGCTGTCCAATTATCACTATTTAATCTTTTCATATTAACGCCTCCTAATAGTAAATGCACACGATAAACTTATTAAACAAACTATATAAAATCATATTTATATTACTAATTAATTAAATATATGCACACGTGAAAATTTTAGATAGCAACCCTTTACGAAGGTAAAGGATTAGGCTGCTATGCGCAGCCTCTACTTCTGCAACTTCCTGACTGATTCTCTGGCAATAAGCTCTGTCTCGATCGAGATCCGCCCGTCTTTTTCTGAGGGTTCCTTGACCAAACTTAACAGCTGGCGAGCGCCTTGCTCACTAATCTTCTCAATAGGACGTTTGACCGTGGTGAGTGAAGGATTGGCAAAAAGTGAAAACCCAATGTCGTCAAAACCAACAACAGAGATGTCATTTGGCACCTGCAGCCCTCGCTCAAACACGCCTTTCATAGCCCCGATCGCCATATCATCATTGGAACAAAATACAGCAGTCGGTGGTTTCTCGAGTTCCAGTAGCTTACCCATCGCCTCATATCCACTTTGCATATCATAACTACCACTTATCATGTAGTCATTACGAACAGGGATATTATGGTCAATCAAAGCTTTTATAAAGCCATCTCTGCGTTCTTGCGTGGATTTAAAGCCCTCCACACCTTCAATAATTGCAATGTCTTGATGCCCGTTTTCGATCAGGTATTTGCCTGCATTATAAGCACCTTCCCGGTCGTTCGAGATGATGTTGATAATGGAACGGTCATCAATTTCCCGGTTCAGCACAACGATTGGAATGCCTTGCTGGACAACATGGTAAATGAATTTATTATCAGCTTCACTCTGGCTCATTAGAATAATTCCATCAAAACGTTTGCGATGAATAGAGGAGTAATCCGCATAATCGTCGATCCCACGGATGAACAGATTGTACTCTACATCTATGACCCTATTTACACCACGAATCGTATCAGAGAAGAAACCAGAAGTTGTGCCGTTGGCAATGCTCGTGAAGAACAGACCAATGGTATAGGATCGCTGCATCACAAGGCTTTTGGCATTGTAATTAGGGACGTAACCCACTTGCGCAGCGATCTCGGCAATTTTTTTACGTGTGACCTCTTTAATTAGTGGACTATTGTTAAGTGCTCTCGATACAGTTGTATGCGATACATTCGCCAATTTGGCGATATCCTTGATTGTAGGTGCCATGGGTCAACCTTCCTTATCAAACGGGTTTGGCTCTTCCATGTAAGGATATCATAACGATTACCTAGTCACCAATGCCTGTTTCGAGAAATTAAAATAATGATCAGCGTTATTGTAACAGATGTTCTCAATCATACTGCCCAGTAAATCCATATCATCCGGGGCTTCTCCAGCTTCTACCCAAGAGCCTACTAGATCACACAAGATTCTTCTAAAGTACTCATGTCTGGTATACGATAAAAAGCTTCTGGAGTCTGTTAACATCCCAACAAATTGGCTAAGTACGCCTAGATTAGCAAGTGTCTTCATCTGTTCCAGCATGCCGTCTTTATTATCGTTGTACCACCATGCGGTTCCGAATTGAATTTTCCCTGGAATACCGCCGCCCTGGAAGCTGCCCATTAGACTGGCAATCACATGATTATCATTAGGGTTCAGTGAGTACAAAATGGTCTTAGGCAACGCATTCTCACGATCCAGCGCATCGAGCAGACCCGCCAAAGGCTTAGCAATCACGCCGTCATTGATGGAATCATAACCCGTGTCAGGTCCGAGACGTCCGAACATTACGCTGTTGTTATTCCGTAGCGCATGAATATGGAATTGCATCGCCCAATCCAGCTCGTTATACAATTTGCCGAGGAATACTAGCGTGAATCCTTTATATTTCTTTTCTTCACTCTCACTTACAGTGCCTTCATGAAGTGCTTTAGCGAATATAGCTGTAGCTTCCTCCAAGGTAGTAGGCTCAAACATTACCGCATCCAAAGCATGGTCAGATACACGGCCGGCTCTGGCATGAAAGAATCTCACTCTGCTCTCCAATGCTGCAAGAAACTGTCCATAATTCTCAACAGCCATTCCTGAAACTTCGCTTAGCTGAGCTACCCAAGGCTGGAAGGTAGGACGGTTGATTTCAAGCGCTTTATCTGGCCGGAATCCCGGCACAACGCTAGCATTGAATCCACTCAGATTACTGATTTTCTCATGATATTCCAGATTATCTACAGGATCATCGGTAGTACAAACCGTATTCACCTTCGATTTAATGATCAAATCTCTTGCTCCGTATCCTTCACTTTGTAGCTGTCTATTCACTTCATCCCAAATTTTTGGTGCGTTAGCTTCATTCAGCAATTCATATACACCGAAGAAACGTTGCAGCTCCAGATGCGTCCAATGGTATAGCGGATTCCCGATAATCATCGGAACCGTTCTAGCCCAAGCTAAAAATTTATCATAATCACTGGCATCGCCAGTAATAAATTTCTCTTCTATACCGTTAGCGCGCATCACTCTCCATTTATAATGGTCGCCATACAGCCAAGCTTCGGTGATATTGTTGAACGTTTTGTTCTCATAAATTTCTTTTGGACTGAGGTGGCAATGATAATCGATAATGGGCATGTCTTTCGCATGATTATGAAACAGCTTAATTGCGGTCTCGCTCGACAATAGGAAGTTCTCATCCATGAATTTTTTACTCATGAGGTTTGCTGCTCTCCTTTAAGTTCGAATGGGAGTTACACAAAGTTTAACGTGAACATTTATTCAATCGGTCGATTTCTTAATAAATATTTTAAACTTAAAATTACTGCCTATAATAGGATTTAATATAAAATGTTCACGTTAACATTATATCTTCATTGTAAACGTATTTTTAAAATGCGCAAGTCTTTTTATAAGGACATTGTTACAGTTATTTTAACTTCCGAGCGGTAATAAATAAACAACATATTTAATATTTGGACACGGCCCGCCATTATTGAAAAAAAGCAGGCTTCCTTTTAGAAAAAGGATAACCTGCTTATATGTCATCGGACTACGATTTCTCGCAAAATTAACTATCCAGTGTTTCGCTCCAGTCATGCACCATCGTGCCCTCTAGGTACTTCTCAGCATCCATTGCTGCCATACAGCCAGATCCCGCTGCGGAAATTGCCTGACGATAACGGGTATCCTGCACGTCGCCACAAGCGAATACGCCCGGGATGTTCGTTTCTGTCGTTCCAGGGTTGACCACAATATAGCCGTTGGTATCAGTCGTAATTTGCCCCCCTAAAAACCCGGTGTTCGGGGTGTGCCCGATCGCGACAAACACTCCGTCCGCTTCGATGAGTTCATCAATTCCCGTCTCATTGTTGCGCACCGTCAGCCCTTTAACGCCAGACTCGCCGGTTGTAACCTCAAGCGGTGTACGGTTAAGAGCCCACGATACCTTACTGTTATCCCGTGCGCGAGCCTGCATAATCTTCGAAGCTCTAAGCTCATCACGACGGTGAACCAATGTTACATTGGAAGCGAATCGGGTTAAAAAGCTGGCTTCCTCCATCGCTGAATCTCCACCACCGATGACAATAATCTTTTTGCCACGGAAGAAGAATCCGTCACAAGTAGCACAAGTGCTGACCCCACGGCCCACATTCTCCTGCTCCCCGGGGATTCCTAAATATCTGGCAGATGCGCCGGTTGAGATGATCACTGACTCCGCCTCTAATACTCCCAATCCATCTACAGTCACTTTAAATGGACGCTGTGAAAAATCAACTGAATCCACCCAACCATTCTTAAATTCAGCCCCAAAACGTTCAGCCTGCTTGCGCATATTGTCCATTAAATCCGGGCCTAGAATTCCTTCAGGAAAGCCTGGGAAGTTCTCGACTTCTGTTGTCGTTGTCAGTTGTCCACCTGGTTGCATACCTTCAATCACAAGTGGGTTTAGGTTGGCACGTGCCAAATAAATTGCAGCAGTAAGCCCGGCTGGGCCTGTTCCGATTACAATCGTTTTGTACATAACAGTGGCCTCCTCACAATAGGGTTTATTTAGAAGAAACGGGCCCTTTTTTGGCAAGCATAGCCGCCTTCGGTGCCCCTATAAGGAACATTAGCGTTTACGCAAGACATATAAAAAGGGCTCCGTTTCTACGAAATACTACATGATCGATTTAGATATTCTCGGTAAATGGCGGAAGACTGTCGCTCACATTTCCCTCGAAACTACATTCCTCATCTATGCGCCGAGCATAACGACTGACCATAGATACGGAAACATTGTAACGCTGAGCTACTTCACGGTAGGTGACCGGCAGGTTATGCGTTTTAGCAATTAGATATTCTAAGGCAGCACACCAGCCATTCGCATGACGGATAAACGGAACATCCGGATAAAGGCTGCTCAGAAATTGCTTCCAAAGTAATTCAGCATCTTTTTTGTGGATTGCATCATATCTTCGATCCATCATACTAAGGGTCTGATCGATAACTTTCTGCCAATCCTCTCTCCATTCCGGCAGTCCCTTCAGACGCGGGGAAGAGGTTTCTTTGACTTCCTGAAGCACATTCTCTTCAGGAACACTTCCAATCA
Organism: Paenibacillus sp. FSL H7-0716; assembly: GCF_038002705.1. Taxonomy (NCBI): domain Bacteria; kingdom Bacillati; phylum Bacillota; class Bacilli; order Caryophanales; family Paenibacillaceae; genus Paenibacillus; species Paenibacillus sp. FSL H7-0716. The sequence goes on along the minus strand of NZ_JBBODA010000023.1, from coordinate 71,328 downwards.
GCCGCTGCAGACTAAGAAGTGCCGCTTCTTGCAGCTTTTCTTCCTGCAAGGGCTGCTGCTTCAGAAGTCCTTGCAGAATTTCGGACATCTCTTCATCTTCAATCCACCGCAGAGCTTCTGTAACCTGAAGCTTCGTATTGGCATCCCCGTAGCGGAGCGCCCAGAAGAAGGAAGAGCGAAGCAGCGGATTGTTCCGTACCTCTTCGGTAAAGCTGCCTTTGTTGTCCTTCCACAGCTTCAGCTGCTCCTGAAAAGGAAGCTGATAGTTGTAGCTGACCAGCGACAGCGTTTTGCCTTCCCCCTGTGCCTGCTGCAGCTGAGCTAGAAAAAATCTCGGCACAGCTGATTCCGGATCGAGCTTAGCCGCCTTTTGCCAGCAGCGCTGGGCTTCTGTATACAGGCCACTATTGCTGGCAGCAGCCGCACAATAATGATAGAGACTGGCGTCGCCACCGACCTCTTCATCCTTCAACAGACGTCTAAAATGGCCATAGGCGGTTCTATGGCGTCCCAGAATCCCCATGGTGGTGGCCATTTTGAACAAATGCTCCTGATGAAACGGAATAGTGGTCTCCAGAAGGCGTAACAATCCATCCAGTTGCCCGCGGTCGCCTTCATACTGAAGGAAGATCGCTAAGTTACAGAGTGCATGCAAATTCCCGGAGTCCTGCTCCAGCACCCGCATAATACATTCCTTAGCTTTGGTAAAACGACCCATGTAAAAATACGCTAGGGCTAGGTTGTTATGTGCCGCCAGGAAGTCAGGCGTATTGCTCACAATCTCTTCAAGCAAAGTGACGGCTTGTGTAAACTTGCCCTCCTCCAACAGTGCTCGGGCTCGCTCATGCTCTATTACACCTTCCCGGCTTCTAATCCGGATAAGTGGAGCAGGACGGTCCAGCTCATATTGCAGCAGCTCCATCAATTCTTCCGATTCGGCCAGAAATTCACCGTTCACATCTTCTTCGAGATAAGTGACGAGTGAGCGTTCTGCCTCCTCATAGCTTTCCATATTAGCGAAGTTGTTAGCCATATAGAAATAACATTCCGTCATTGCTGGATCAATATTCTCCAGTACATGGGTTAAAATGTCGTTAGACGCTTCATAATTGCCCATTTCTGATAATACGCCAGCCACGTTGCAATGATTGACCGGATTCTCCGGCTCGTACTCTACAGCTTTGCGAAAATTCTTTAATGCCTTATCATATTGAAAGCGATCCAAGGACCGAACGGCTCTTTCAAAGAAAAAATTGGCATTCAGAGTTACAGGAATCACATTATCATTCCCCAGTTCATACTCTGAAGTTCTCTCAATCATGGAAGCAAGGCACCTCCCTTATAAGAAGCTTCCTTATACTAACGAAAAATAGGAGGGCGGCGCCCTATGGGGTATGCCGGAGCTCCATCCTTAATCGCTATTCCGTTCCCTTATTGGGCGCGGGTATCTCCACACAGTATACCACATGTGACAGCGAGAATCTCAAGTTGAGAAAGACTCTACCACTCTGCTTACAACATCTTTTTTGACAAAAAATAAAAAAGACGGGGAATTAAATTCCCGCGTCTCTAAATAGCTTATCGATTGAACCACCCTCAAGGATGATGTGCGTAGCCTGGGCAAGCATCGGTGCAACAGATAATACCGTAAACCGACTTGAATGGTCATCAGGCAGTGCAATAGAATCTGTGGTAACCACTTCCTGAATAGAAGGATGGTCCAGCCGCTGTAGCGCGGGCCCTGAGAACAATCCGTGTGTCGCGCAGACAATACTGTCCTTCGCACCTCTCTCCTTCAGGCCTTCTACCACATTCACAATAGTCGTCCCAGTATCGATCAGATCCTCAATAATGATAGGTGTCCGCCCCTCGACATCACCAATGACATGAGTGATTACCGATTCATTATGGGCTGGGCGCTTCTTGATCATAATGGCAAAAGGTGAATCCAGCTTATTCGCCAGCTTCTCAGCCATAGACGCACGCCCTGCATCCGGGGAAACAATGACCAGATCAGACATTGCCTTGGCTTTCAAATGGCTGCTGATCAAATCGAGTGCAGTCAGATGATCGACCGGAATGTTGAAAAAGCCTTGAATCGCCGCTGCGTGCAAATCGATGGTGATTACGCGGGTTGCTCCAGCGGTCGTCAGCACATCAGCCACCATCTTAGCCGAAATCGGCTCACGAGGTGCGGACTTCCGCTCCTGCCGAGCATATCCATAATACGGCACAATAATGTTCACTGTACGAGCTGAAGCCCGTTTGGCAGCATCTATCATCACCAGCAGCTCCACGAACATCTCATTAATGGGATGCGAAAGGGATTGCACCAAAAATACGTCGCAGTTCCGGATGCTTTCTTCGTAATGCACGTAAATCTCGCCGCTCATGAAGCGGGTCAGCTTTATCTGCCCCAATTCAACACCAAGTCGCTCCGCAATATCAGCCGCTAACTTTGGATTCGACGAACCGGAAAAAATACGTAATTGTTGATGATGCATAATACCCTCCTGCGGATTATAAATTATTATAGTTTGAACTGAACAGTGGTACGGCGGCGTCCCTCAAATACAGCCAGCTCACGAAAACCTGTCTGCCAAAGCATACTGCGCGCCTCTTGCAGCCCATCCCCCAACTTGGCAGGATCATGTGCATCGGAGCCTAATGTCAGCGGTATGCCGAGCTTTAGGGCCTCCTGTAGCAGGTGCTCCGCCGGGAACATCTCAGCGCAAGGCTTCGTAAGTCCGGAAGCATTCAGCTCCATGGCGATTCCGCTATCCGCTATAACCTTTAAGGTCTCTAGCTCCAGCGCCTTCACCTCAGCCTTGCCCTCCGGTGTTTGTGGACCATAACCGAACCGTTTAATAACATCCATATGTCCTATAATATCATATAATCCCGATAACGCCGACTTCTTTACCGCATCGTAATAAAGACGATATACCTCTAGCGCATCTTTGCCTTCCCAACCATGAACCTGGCGGTGATCCGTAATATCCCACTCCCCAAGAAAATGCACAGAACCTATAAGATAATCCCATGGATACGGTGACAAAACCTCGCGGATTTGCTCTTCGTAGCCTTCGATATAATCGGCTTCCAGCCCCACCCGCAGATCTATGACTCCACGGTAACGCTCCTTTAGGGTCAGACACTCCTCCACATAACGAGGCAGCTCAGCCATTGGCATAGCCATTTCAGGATAATAGCTGGCGGGATCTACGTGGATGAGCGGCAAATGGTCGGATAACCCCAGCTGCTGAAGTCCAAGCTCTATCCCGCGCTGTACATACTCCTCAAGCTTACCCACGGCATGGCCACAGCGTTCATGATGCGTGTGGTAATCAATATGCATCACTCAGTCCTCCCTTAGTACTGATCCCGGCGTGGGCGTTCGTGACGGGTACTCAACTCTTCCATAATCTCATCCAGTGGAAGCTTGCGCTCTTGCAGCAATACCAACAGATGATAGATCAGGTCACTGACCTCAAGACGCAGCTCGGCGTTATCTTTATTTTTGGCGGCAATAATAGTCTCGGAGGCTTCCTCGCCTACCTTTTTGAGGATCTTATCCACGCCTTTATCAAACAAATAAGTGGTATACGCGCCTTCCGGGCGTTCCACTTCCCGCTCAGCAATCACACGCTCCAGCTCACCAAGAACAGCAAAGCGCTCGCCATCCGTCAGACTAGACACTGGTTTCGAGGCATCTGTTGTTGGGTTATTCAAAGGAATCTCACGGAAAAAGCATGATGTAGCTCCAGTATGGCAAGCTGGTCCTTCAGGCACAACCTTCACGAGTAGTGTGTCGCTATCACAATCATAGGATATGGAGGTAATAGCTTGTGTGTTGCCTGAGGTACCGCCTTTATGCCAAAGTTCGCTGCGCGAGCGGCTCCAAAACCAAGTCTGACCACTCTCCAGTGAGAGCTGTAACGATTCGGAGTTCATATAAGCAACCATCAGTACCTCTAAACTGCTAGCATCCTGAACAACGGCAGGCACCAGACCCGCTTCATTCCAGCGAATACCTGCCAGAGCTTCTTTTTGGCTTAATGTGGTGTTGTTTTGTATTTCGCTCATCGGATTTCTACCCCTTTTTGCTTCAAATCTGCCTTTAAATCATTAATTGCAATCTCTTTATAGTGAAAAATGGTCGCCGCAAGTCCCGCATCGGCTTTCCCTTCCGTAAATACATCGTAAAAATGCTCCTTCTTCCCAGCGCCGCCAGAAGCAATCACAGGAATACTGAGCAAATCGCATACTGCCGAGGTTAGCTTCAGGTCGAAGCCGTCTTTTGTGCCATCTGCATCCATGCTAGTGAGCAAAATCTCGCCTGCGCCCAGCTTCTCAGCTTCTTTAGCCCAAGCCAGAGCACGGATGCCAGTGGGCTTACGCCCGCCATGAGTGTACACTTCCCATTCACCAAAAGCCTCATTATATTTAGCATCTATCGCTACTACAATACACTGCGAGCCAAATCGGCGAGCCCCCTCCAAAATTAACTGAGGATTAGTGATGGCTGCCGTATTAATGCCGATTTTGTCTGCGCCTGCACGAAGAATCCTTTTCATATCATCAGTTGTAGAGATCCCTCCACCCACTGTAAAAGGAATGGCAATCTCACCAGCGGTCTGCCGCACAACCTCGATCATCGTTGCTCTACCTTCTACGGAAGCCGATATATCGAGAAACACAAGCTCATCTGCACCCTCGCGGTCATACAGCGCCGCTAGCTCTACCGGATCTCCAGCATCACGCAGATTCACAAAGTTAACGCCTTTGACTACCCGTCCATCCTTAACGTCAAGACAGGGGATGATACGTTTTGCTAACATTATGAAATCCCCCTTTCTTTAAAAAGCGTTTCAAGCGCCTAAAGTGTGTCGGTCCCCCTAAAGCCCTCTTAGCCCAGGGGGAGCCCAAGGGCCGCTGCCCTCTGGAAACCTTGATTGTTGACATGGGCGGATCATAACCCATCCGGCTGAACCATAGCCCACACGGCTGAACATGTGCTATGATCGCTAACCCCTTCGTGGCCGCTTCCTTGACCCATAACACCTTCAAGTTCCGCGGTTTTGGCCCTCATCGGGTCGGAAGGGCTCGCGCCACCTGCAAGCCCACGAGTATTTAGTTGCACAACGTGCAGTTATTTTATCAGCCTTTTTGCAAGGTACTCTTTTAACTGCATTTCGTACAACTAAATCTGGGGATGAGCTTATAAATCAACTCATCTCTGAGTTATAGCTGCACGAAATACAACTAAATTAGCTAATCAGCTCTAAATGTGAAAAATAGCTGTATAAAGTACACTTAAATCATCTTCCGAGGAAAAATACCCTTCCCGCCGCCTCATTACGCCTATTGTAGCAGATTGTGCAGCGGGTTTTAGCTCTGTTGCATTTCGTGCAATAGTTTCCTGTAGAACCCACGCAAAAGGAGAGTTTATCCAGTTTTGATTGTACAAAGTGAACCACATTAGCTGGTTGGGTTTGTTGCTTTATTAGTCAGCAGGTTTGTTTTAGCTCTTTTGTTGGTTTGTTGTTAAGCCCATTTGCTGGTTTACTTGTTCGTTTGTTCGTTTGTTCGTTTGTTCGTTTGTTCGTTTAAACTTTTACTAGTTTGCTTCTCTGGGCGTTCATTTAATTATTATTAGTTACTCATTTACTGTTACATCTATTTCTTTTATCCACTGCTCATGGCTTGCTCAACTGTTGTCTTTTTGTTCCTCCGCTCATTAATTAGCTCGTTCGCCCAACGCTATTTCTGCCCAAGCGCTCGCAAAGCTCCAGAAAGATCAATATTGCCCGTGTATAACGCCTTGCCAACAATAGCTCCACCTACACCACTGCCGCTGTGCACGTTCAGACGCAACAGATCATCAAGACTGGTGACTCCGCCGGACGCGATCACAGTTTTACCGCTGGCCTGCGCCATGGACAGGATACCGTCCACGTTCGGCCCCTGCATCATCCCGTCGCGGGAGATGTCGGTGTAAATGAATGTCTCGGCTCCTTTTGCAGCCAATTCCTTGGCAAGAGCTTCAGCACGTACTTCAGAGGTGTTCAGCCAGCCGTGTGTCGCAACATAACCGTTGCGCGCATCAATGCCGATCGCGACTTTATCGCCGTATTTTGCCAATACTTCTTCGGTAAAAGCATGATCATTAATCGCAGCAGTACCGATAATAACGCGGCTAACGCCAAGTCCGAGCAATTTCTCTACGTCCGCAAGATTACGAAGACCGCCGCCCACCTGCACAGGAACGTTAGCATTAGCAGCAATAGCACCGATAATCGCATCGTTCACAGGATGACCCGCCTTCGCACCATCTAAGTCCACCAAATGAATGAACTTTCCACCTTGCTCTTCCCATGATTTTGCCACCTCTAGTGGACTATCATTGTATATCGTTTCCTGATTGTAATCCCCCTGCTGCAGCCTGACGCATTTTCCATCCCGGATATCAATCGCCGGATATACAATAAAAGAAGACATTTGGCGCTCCCCACTTTCGTTACATTATATTTATAGCGTGGCTTACGCCCGCTCTCTCTTAATCTTCAAAAAATTACCCAACAGCTTGATTCCCAGCTCTCCGCTTTTTTCCGGATGGAACTGCATACCAAACACATTATCTTGCCCGACAATAGCTGTAACTGGGTAACCATAATCTGTGACGGCCAGCAGATCACTCTCTTTTGCTACAAGCGCGTGATAAGAGTGGACAAAATACACATGCCCCTCCTCAAGGCCAACAAAAAGCGGATTCTCCGGCTGTCTAAAGCTGAGCTTGTTCCACCCCATATGCGGCACCTTATAGCCATCTCTAGGAGCGAACCGCACCACTGAGCCCGAGAGAATATCTAGCCCCACATGGCTGCCATGCTCTTCGCCGGTGCTAAACAACAGCTGCATGCCAAGACAGATCCCAAGCAGAGGCTGCTCTCCAGCGGCTACCTCTTTGACGACAAGATCCAAACCATTCTCCCGCAAATGCCCCATCGCATCGCCAAATGCACCGACACCTGGCAGAATGACACTATCAGCAGCGAGAATTTGCTCGGCATCACCCGTCACTACACACTCATAACCGAGACGTTCTACCGCCTTACTCACACTGTGCAGGTTGCCCATGCCATAATCGACGATTGCAACAGTCATCCTACAGCACTCCCTTCGTAGAAGGCACGCCCTTCACACGTGGATCAATCAAAGTTGCCTCATCCAGCGCCCGTCCAAGCGCTTTGAATACAGCCTCAATCATGTGGTGTGTGTTAGAACCGTAGTGTACGATAACATGTAACGTAATCCGTGCTTCGAGCGCGAACTTCCACAAGAACTCCTGAACAAGCTCCGTCGAAAAGCTGCCCACCTGCTGTGAAGGATAGGTTGCGCGATATTCAAAGTGCGGGCGATTGCTGATATCGATCACAACCTGCGCCAACGCCTCATCCATCGGTACAAAAACACTCGCATAACGTTTGATTCCTTTTTTATCACCCAGTGCTTCGTGCAGTGCCTGCCCTAGGCAGATCCCAATGTCTTCAACCGTGTGGTGGTCATCAATCTCGATGTCTCCTCGCGCCTGTACAGACAGGTCAAATTGTCCGTGCTTCGTGAACAGATCCAACATATGATTCAGAAAAGGAACATCCGTCTCCAGCTCTGAAACTCCACTTCCATCTACGTTAAGAGACAACTTTATATCCGTCTCGTTTGTTTTACGGCTTAATCCAGCTTGGCGCAGGGCCTGTTCGTTATTGTTCTCCATATCCGTCTCCACCTTTTCCTTCGTTCTTGAGTCGAATTTCAATGGCTCGTGCGTGGCCTTCCAACCCTTCGCGCCGTGCCAGCTCTATAATGGTCTTCCCATCACGCAAGAGTGCTTCCTTACTGTAATAGATCAGACTTGATTTTTTAATAAAATCATCCACATCCACTGGTGATGAGAAACGTGCGGTCCCATTGGTTGGGATAATATGATTTGGCCCGGCAAAATAATCACCCACGGGCTCGGAGCTATACGCTCCCAGGAAGATGGCTCCAGCATTCTCAATGCTGCCTACGAGGCCCATAGGATCTTCGACAACAATCTCCAGATGCTCTGGTGCCAGTCTATTCACTACGGAGATCCCTTCCTCCATAGATTCCACAACAATGACCGCGCCGTAATTCTCTACGGAAGAACGGGCGATCGCCTGACGCGGCAGCTCTTGCAGCTGACGCTCCACTTCGGCCGCCACACGATCCGCCAGGCTCTGCGATGGCGTGACCAGAATCGCCGAGGCCATCTCGTCATGCTCAGCCTGCGAGAGCAGATCCGCTGCGATATAAGCCGGCTCAGCGGTCTCATCTGCCAGCACGACAATTTCGCTTGGACCGGCGATACTGTCGATATCCACGGCGCCATATACCTCGCGTTTAGCCAGCGCAACGTATATGTTGCCGGGCCCACATATTTTATCTACCGGCGCTATGCTCTCCGTACCAAAAGCCAAAGCAGCTACCGCCTGTGCTCCGCCCACACGGTAGATTTCATTCACACCTGCTTCTGCGGCAGCAACCAGGATATAAGGGTCAATCCCTTCTTTGCCGCCGGTGGATGGCGGAGTCACCATGACAATCTCCGGCACACCCGCGATCTGTGCTGGGATCACGTTCATCAGCACCGAAGAGGGATAAGCTGCTTTGCCACCAGGTACATATACCCCTACCCGCTTCAGCGGACGAATAATCTGCCCCAGAATCGTGCCATCCGGCTGCAAGTCCATCCATGAATTCCGTTTCTGTCTGGCATGGAATGCCCGGATATTGGCTGCAGCTGCTTGAATAGCAGATACGAAAGATTGCTCTACTCGGCCATACGCTGCCTGAAGCTCTTCCGGCGTTACCCGCAGTTGATTCGGCGTAAGTGCAACCCGGTCAAATTGCTCCGTATAGCGAAGAAGCGCCGTGTCTCCTTCTTTTTTAATGGCGGCCACAATTTCCTTTACCGCCTGATTTTGCTCTGGCGTACCATACTCCACTTCCCGCTCTAGCTTAAAGTCCTTGCTCGACACAACCTTCATCGCTGGTTCCTCCCTTTACCCCTAACATCTGTTGCCGCCTACCGCAAATTAGGTTGCCCTATAACTGCCTGTAGTCGGTCACACAGTTGCTGTATCTCTTCATTTTTCATCCGATAGCTCACACGATTCGCCACCAGGCGGCTTGTAATTTCGAATATACTCTTCATTTCGATTAATCCATTGTCCCGCAGCGTTTGCCCGGTCTCTACCATATCCACAATACGATCGGCCAGACCAATCAGTGGCGCAAGCTCGATGGATCCATTCAGCTTCACGACCTCGACCTGTTGTCCCTGTTCCCTAAAATACCTTGAAGCTACATTCGGATATTTTGTCGCTACACGCTGCTGAATTCCCGGCTGCCAGTTCGGCAATCCGATGATCGACATCCGGCAGCGGGCAATGCCAAGATCAAGCAGCTCGTATACATCACGATCTTCCTCCAGCAAAACATCCTTGCCCACGATCCCAATATCCGCCACACCATATTCTACATATGTAGGTACATCTACTGGTTTCGCCAATATAAACTCCATCCCTGCCTCAGGCAGCGGAATAACAAGCTTGCGTGATGCCTCACCGTCCGGTGGAATCGGAAGACCTGCCTGGCGGAACAGCTCAGCAGCCTTTTCGTAAATCCGGCCTTTTGGCATAGCCACCTTCAATATCTGTGCCATTGTTAAGTTGCCTCCTTTTCCATCTCCATGCAAAATTTATGTTAATCGCTTTTTGTACTAGCGATATCCTCAGCCATGCTCACTTACAAAAGATACGAATGTATAGATCTCACCGTACCGTACACCCTCTGCTTCGACCGTGTCCGTATCCAAACGCTTCACCGTTTCAAGCTCTTCTGGACCTGCAGCAAGTCTAGTAACGACTGCATGACCCTCTAACCGCAGGCGTGTTGCCTCTTCCAGGCCTTCTTTTCTGCGAATCGCGTCATATTGGATCAAAATAGGCAGTTCTTCCTCTTCGACCACCCCAGTTACACCATCCAGGATGCGATTGGTTTTCAAAGAAAATCCTGTCGATGGGATCGGACGCCCAAACTGTTGCAGCAGATTGTCGTATCTACCACCACTACATACCGGAAATCCTAATTCCGCTGCATAACCTTCAAAAGTCATGCCTGTATAATAGGAAAAGTCCCCAATCATCGTCAGATCAATCAGTACATGCTGTGATACGCCGTAAGAGACCAGCACCTCCCACACCTTGCACAAATGATCAATCGAATGACGCGCGAGCGGATGATTGCTCAGCTCTAGCGCCTGTCCACAAATCTCCTTGCCTCCGCGTAGACGCAGCAGCCCATCCAGTTCGTTCTTCTGCGCTTCTGTAAGATCCAGCCGCCGTAAAGTCTCCCGGAAAGAAACATAGTCTCGGCCCAGCAAATGACTTTTCAGCTCCTCTTGAGCCTCAGGCAGTTCAGGAAGTGCCTCTTGAAATAACCCATTCAGAAAGCCTACATGCCCCATAGCGATCTTAAAAGACTTCACACCCGCGGCTTGCAGCGAAGAAATAGCAAGCGCCACTACCTCCGCATCGGCCTCAGGTGAATCATCACCTACCAGCTCTACACCTGTCTGGAAAAACTCCGCTTCCCGCCCCGCTTCTTCCTCAATGGCACGGAATACATTCGCGTGATATGACAGACGCAATGGCAGTGGCTCATCCTTTAATAGAGAGGCAACAACACGGGCAACCGGGGCAGTCATTTCTGATCGAAGCACCAAAGCCTGACCACGATTGTTAAGTAATTTATAGAGCTTTTGGTCTGACGTAGAGCTAGCCACGCCAACTGTATCGTAATATTCCAACGTTGGAGTCATCATTTGCCGATATCCCCAGCGACTCATGCAATGCAGTACATCGTTCTCAATTTTGCGCAATTTCGTTACGGCCCGGGGCAGATAGTCCCGAACGCCAGACGGCTTCTCAAATCCCTTTGGTTTGGACATCTTCATTGTTCACCTCGTCAGTTATCATTAGATACTGTTTATGTTTACTTTACTATGGTAAAGTGGTAGCAAATTAAAGTATTTTCAATATCGTATCATGTTCACTGCTTTTTCGTCAATCAAACCCTTAGTCGAGCGTTTGGCATTTTCTTTATTTTTGCCTCCCCGCTTATCGAATACTATAATGAGCTAATACGATTGTACTTCATAATTTTGTAATTGGTGTTCTAAAAATATACTTTCACCTAGAAAGAAGGGCTAACGCTTGACTAAATCCTATATGATTGGCGTTGATATTGGTACTACAAGTACAAAGGCAGTTCTCTTCGAGGAGAATGGAGCCATAGTTGCACATGCTAATATGGGTTATCCCTTGCATCAACCCTCCCCTTCTATAGCGGAGCAGGACCCAGAGCAAATCCTACGTGCAGTCTTTCATACCATCTCTAATGTCATGCGGCAAAGCGCCGTAACTCCAGATAAGATTCTATTCGTCTCTTTCAGTTCAGCCATGCACAGTGTCATTGCAATTGATCAACTAGGTAAACCACTTACTGCCTGCATCACTTGGGCTGACAACCGTAGTGCCGGGTCTGCACTTCGCCTGAAGAACGAGTTTAACGGACATGAGTTGTATTTGCGCACAGGAACGCCTATTCATCCTATGTCACCGATTACCAAGCTAATGTGGCTTCGGGATGAGCAGCCTGAGTTGTTCCAACAAGCCTATAAATTCATTTCTATAAAAGAATACATATTCGCTCGGCTGTTCGGCGAATACATCATCGATCATTCCATTGCCTCTTCTACAGGCATGCTCAACCTTGAACTTTTGGAGTGGGATAAAGAGGCCCTGGAGATAGCCCATATTTCACCAGATCAACTCTCACGGCTTGTTCCCACCACAGAGATCATGCAAGGCCTGCTTCCCGGTCTAGCAGAGGAGCTGTTACTGCTCCCGACGACACCTTTTGTCGTAGGAGCCAGCGATGGCGTCTTGTCCAACCTTGGCGTAGGCGCGATTAAACCCGGTGTAGTGGCTGCTACGATTGGAACAAGCGGAGCGATTCGCACCGTAGTGGAACACCCGCTTACTGACCCTAAAGGACGGACCTTCTGTTATAACTTAACCCCAAAACATTGGGTGATCGGAGGGCCCGTTAATAACGGCGGTATGCTGTTCCGCTGGGTACGGGATGAGTTCGCTGCTTCTGAAGTCGAAACCGCCAAACGTCTTGGCATTGACCCTTACGAGGTTCTAACGCGCATCGCGGAACAAGTTCCGGCAGGTAGCGGTGGTCTTCTGTTCCATCCTTACTTAACTGGTGAACGTGCACCGCTGTGGAATCCTGATGCTCGTGGCTCCTTCTTCGGCCTTTCTATGAATCACCATAAGGAGCATATGATTCGCTCGGTACTAGAAGGCGTAATTTTCAATATGTATATGGTTCTGCTGGCTATGGAAGAGCAAATCGGGCGTCCTAGCAAAATTCTGGCCACAGGCGGCTTCGCCCGCTCCTCAGTCTGGCGGCAGATGATGTCTGATATTTTTGATCAAGAGGTCATCATTCCGGAGAGTATCGAAAGCTCCTGCCTCGGAGCAGTAGTGCTTGGTCTTTACGCTACGGGCCGTGTGGACTCCTTCGAGGTTGTATTCGACATGATCGGTTCAACTTACCAGCATGATCCGATTGATGAACATACCAAAGTGTACAAGCAGCTGCTGCCGATTTATATTTCCGTCTACCGTAGTCTTGAAAGCCAGTATCAAGCTATTGCGGAGTTTCAGCGGGAACAAGCTGGAGAATAGACACAAAATAAAAAGCGCCGGTCAACCCGCATATACGGAAGACCGGCGCTTTTATATTACCTAGCAGTAGACTATGCGCTTTTGGAACCTGTTTTTGCTTTCTTTTGTGCGCCTGATCCGAAAATAATCCAAGAAGCAGGCACATACCGGAAGACGAGAGCCACTGCCAGCCATGAAACCAGCAGCGCAACAAGCCATCCTCCAACAATCGCTGCGATGTACGCAAGAGAGCCCCCGTGAAACGGTAATTTTCTATAGAAATACAGCAGCATAGGGTGTAATAGATAAATCCCGAAGGAGCATGCTCCCACGGATACCAAGAGTCTTGTCAGCAAGCTTCGACCCGCTCCATAGAGCAAGAAGGAGATTTGCAACAGCACCACACAAGAGAGCAGCGCATGTAGATTAGAGAAACCCTCATACCATAAGCTGTTGATGACAGTTTTTTTCGTGTAGTTGTTAAACCATAGCTCAACATGAACAACCCCTGCTACAATCCATAACAACCACAACGTAATCCAAACCGGACCTTTACCGGCGCGCCAGCCTTCACGTGAAGGCACTAGCCATTTTTTCAAAGAAGAATAATACACCGCAATCCCAGCACCCAGCAGGAAATACGAGAAATAAGTGATCGCCAGACTCCCCTTGGATAACTGCCAATACCCATGATTGGTCATGTATTTATTCAGCAGCACAAAACCCCACTGTAGTAATAACCCGATCAGCGGCGCCCAAGCCGCCAGATGACGAACCTTTTGCAAACACCACAAAATAAGCGGAAATAACACGTAAAACTGAATAATGATAATAATATAATACAGATGCGTATATGCCGTTCCTGTCCATAAATACTTCCATAGCTTAGAAGCCATCTCCCCCGGAGGTAAGCCCCAAGTATTCCCGGCATTCATTTTTAACGCAAAATACAGCAGTGAAAATACTACATAAGGCACAATAATATAAAGCAGCCTTCTAGAGTAGAACTTTCCTAGCGTTTTGCCACCCAGCGGACGGTCAATATAGTTATAGAAGAGCACGAACCCACTCAAAAATATGAATGAAGGTACGGCGAACTGGCTGAATTTATTAATAAATAAGAACGGATGAAACATGTTTGTGCCTAGTGTCTCCGCCAACGTTCGTGAAGTAGCATGAATAGCCAGCACTGCAAAAATAGCAATCGCCCGAAAAATATCCAGCTGCGGAATTCTTTCTTTTTGTTTCATAATCTTTCCTCCTGTTAAGCTCCGCATCGAAGTGATGCCTTTTTAATCAAGTATTATGAAGGCTACCTTCCCACGTTCAAGCGTGTGCGTGTATGAGACCTTCTTTTAACGTTATTTCTCCTGCTGCACGAATCCCTTTGCCCGTTCCTCAGGGATATAACCTGACTTTTCCTGCGGACTGGACTCCAAAGAGCGAGGCACGCTTCCAAAGATAATCCATGATCCCGGAACTCGCCGGAAAGCAAACTGCACAATAAGCCAGCTCCCTCCCAGTGCGACCACAAGCCCTCCGTAGATGAACAAAACATATGTTAGCGACTCTAGGGGAATCTGATATCGGAACCTGCGATATACTGCCAGCAATAGCGGATGAATCAAATATATCGCAAAGGAGAGTTCACCCAAACGAGTTAAAAAAGCAACAATCCCGCGAGGAGCCTTACGATAGATCAGAAATGTAGCATACAACAGAACCAATGCAGATAACATCGTATGGACATTCCATAATAGCTCGTACCACAGCGAATCCGTCCACACCCCAAAATGGCGGGCCACATACCATAGCTGCACATGGATAAAGGCTGCAATTAACCACCCGCTCACTAACAGGGCAGTCCATCCTTTTTGCTTGGCAGTTAGCTCCCTCCATGGCTTCATCAGCCACGTCTTCACCTTCTCAAAGTGAATTGCGATATAAGCACCCATCATATAATAAGCCAGATAAGAGATCGCCAAGCTCCCTTTTTCAACAATGTGCAGTTCGTATTTATTCCAGAAAATAAACCCCCACTGAAGTGCCAATCCGAGTGGAATCGCCCATTTTATTAAAAAGCGGGAACTCTGGAGTAGCTTAAGCAGTACTGGAAAAAGCAAATAAAACTGAATGCTGATAAATACAAAATACAAATGCGCATATGCGGAACCTGAGAATAACGCTCTAATAAAGCTGTACAGGTTGCCACCGAGGTTCTGGGTCAATCGTCCGTTCACATATAAGGTTAGTGCGTAATAGCCCATAGAGGCTAGCAGATAAGGTAATAAAATATACTTTAATCGACGACGGTAGAAATTAATAATCAAGCTGCGGGTCACAGGACGCCCATAATAATTATAAAACAATACGAAGCTGCTCAGAAAAATAAATGAGGGCGTACCGAATTTAAAGAAAATGTTGATCCAGTTCAGCCAGTAATAATAAGGCGAATGCAGTGCCTGCTCTCCAGCGGCAAAAGATGAGGAATGCACATGCAATACGCCTAAGATCGCTAATGCTCTGAAAATATCCAGCTGGGGCAGCCTTTCCTGTCTCGCAGTGTTCATATTATATTCCTCTTCTCTACTATGATGGTTGTTCATAGAGACGCTAAGCGGAATGTGGAAACTGAAAATACCAGGAAGCCTGCACCTGCTGATTTTACATTCTGATATTTGAAGCTGAACGCCTAGCGTGGGATTCGCCTTATCACTAACGCTAATTATATCGAATGTATCTGTTCTAAAAACTTAAGAAGAACTTAAAGTTTCCTTAATAATCTTCTCTAAGACGCAAGAAACCCTGCAGAACCTGCGCTAAAAAAACGCAATATGTAACTGCAGGGTTAAAAAAGCATCGTTTACACTTGTTCCGCATGTTCTTCCGTTGAAGAGGGGCGCAGCTCTCGCAGTGGATTGCCTCCGACAAAAGAGCCAGCTGCCACATTTTTGTGCACCACAGAGCCAGCAGCTATAACTGCCCAATCTCCAATGGTTACACCGGGAAGAATCGTTGTATTCGCGCCGATCAATACATTTTCACCGATCACCACTTCGCCCAGGCGATATTCCTTGATCAGATACTCATGCGCCAGAATCGTCGTGTTATAACCAATAATAGAATTCTCACCTACCGTTATTTTCTCCGGAAAAAACACATCCACCATTGCCATAAGACCAAAAGCCGTGTGTTTACCAACCTTCATCCCCAACATCCGTCGATAGATCCAATTCTTTAACGGTAGAATCGGACAATAGCGGGCAATCTGAATAAAAATAAAGTTGCGGACACCCTTCCAAGGACTGACCGTACGGTAAATATACCAAAGTGAGTTATGACCTTCTACTGGATAACGGGTTACGTTTCTCACGATTCATTCGTTCCTCGCTCCATAATTTCTATAATATCCTTCATGTTATGGATGATAAAGTCCGGATCATACTTGCGGAGCGTATCCTCGCCCTTCAAAGACCAAGATACTCCAGCAGCGTATACACCGGCAGCTTTGGCTGATTGAATATCAACTGCACTGTCACCTATCATTAAGGTTTTGCGAGGATCAACGCCAAGGTTTTTGACCGCTGTCAGAACGGGCTCCGGATGTGGCTTTGGTTCAGTAACATCGTTCACAGTCACAATCGTATCCATGTACTTAAGCAAATCGAACCTTTCCAGGGTCTTGATCGTTGTTGGACGGATCTTAGTAGTTACAATCCCAAGTTTGATCCCACGACGCGAGAGCTCCTCAATGGTCTCCTTTACAAGCGGGAAAGAACGCACTAACTCATCATGATGCTCATTATTATAAGAACGATAGGACTTTTCTAACGTACCATTTACATCCTCTAGTCCAGAGAATACTCTCATCTGTTGCTGAAGGGTTGTTCCCATATGCGGAATTATCTCTTCTCTGGTCAGTGGAGCCAGACCATTGTCCTTCAGCGCGTACATAAATGAGCTAATGATTAGCTCATTCGTATCGACAATCGTTCCATCCAGATCAAAAAGAACGCATTCTATCATAAGTTTTACTGCTCCTTCTTATCTCCATCCGCTGGCTGTCCTTGCTCAGGTTGTGTTCCTTGACGAGTTTTCTGCGGTGTATTTACTGCGCTTTCTGGCACTACAGTATCTGCTTGGATCGGTTTAGTACATACGATAGGGTCAGAATAATGTGCTTTAGGCTCTCCGGTTACTCTGCGAATAACGATTAATAATATAGCTGCCACAATAATCAGTAGAGAAAGCAGCTGAGAAATACGAATATTACCATAGGCAGGATCCAGATATCCTTGTTCAAAACCTAACCATTCCATCGGACTCCATAAGCCATTTATAAACGAAGCCAGTCCTGCACTTCCGTTAAAGGCTAAACTGTCAGTACGCACAGCCTCGATGAAGAACCGACCGATGGAATACCATATAAAGTAAGACATGAAGATTTCTCCAGCGCGTACAAACTTCTGACGACGGAGAATCATCAATAACGCAATCCCTAGTAAGCTCCATAGAGATTCATACAGGAAAGTCGGATGATGAAAAGCATCCCCTATGTACATTTGATTAACGATGAAGTCAGGTAAATGCAGTTTATCCCGTAAAAAAGATTCCTCAACTACGCTGCCGTATGCCTCTTGGTTGACAAAGTTTCCCCAGCGGCCAATCATTTGACCCGCCAGTAGTCCAGGTGCGCAAATATCAACAATACGCCAGAAAGGGTAACCCTTATAACGGAAATAAATAATTCCGCAAATAATCGCTCCTATTAATGCGCCGTAAATGGCGATACCGCCATTCCAGATCTTAAAGACGTCTATCAGATTATGCTTATAATCGTCCCATTTAAAAGCTACAAAATAAATCCGTGCCCCTATAATTGCCGAGGGTACACCCAGTAGCAGCATATCCATAAAGAATTCTTGCGGGATTCCGAACCGTTTGCCCTCGCGGATCGCAAGAAATAATCCCGCGAGTGCACCGACCCCTAGTATTAACCCGTACCAGTGTACAGGCAGTGATCCAATTGAGAATACAATAGGATCTATTGCTAATGGGAACATTGTCTCACACTCCTAATCGAGATCGTCCATATCCTCAGATATGGTCGCAGTTAACTTATTCGTAAACTGCAGGGCTGCATTAAAGCCCATTTGCTTCAGGCGATAGTTCATCGCAGCAACCTCAATAATAACGGCAAGGTTACGTCCTGGACGTACAGGAATGGTTACAAGTGGAACATCGGTATCAATAATCCGCGTCGTTTCCTCATCAAGTCCAAGCCGGTCATACTGCTTGTCTTGCTGCCAAGCCTCTAATCTAACGACAAGTGTAATCCGTTTATGATTACGGATAGCACCCGCACCAAAAAGTGTCATTACGTTGATGATACCTACTCCGCGAATTTCCAACAAGTGACGGATCAACTCAGGGGCTGTACCATGCAGCTGGTTATCTGAAGTCTGGCGGATTTCCACGGCATCATCAGCGATCAGTCTATGTCCACGTTTTACAAGTTCAAGGGCTGTCTCACTCTTACCAATACCACTACTACCAGTAATCAGCATACCTACACCATATACATCACAGAGTACACCATGAATCGTTGCTGTAGGGGCTAATCTCCCTTCTAAGAAGCTCGTCAAACGGCTGGAGAAAATAGTCGTAGCCATCGAGCTACGCAGCACAGGAAGTCCCTTTTCATTACTTATATCAATTAACTCCTGTGGCACATCCAAACTACGGGTAATTACGATACAAGGGGTATTGTCATTACAGATTCCACGAAGCCTACTTTTACGTTCAGCTTCAGGCAGCATGGAGAAGAATGCGAGTTCTGTCTTACCTAATAGTTGAACACGTTCTTCCGGATAATATTCGAAATAACCAGCAATCTCTAGTCCAGGGCGATTCAGGTCATCGACCGTAATAGGTCGCTTTAGACCTTCCTGGCCGGAAATAACCTCTAATTGAAAATGTTGTACCAATTCAGATACTTTTACTTTCTTAGCCATGTAAATTCGTCCTTTCGTCACCTGCGGTATATGTCCGCTTACTGCGTCCGGTTGACAGCGATCTCATTACAATTCCGGAGGTAATTCTCCTGCTATCTTAATTGATAACGCTTGTGAATGCAATCTTAACGCCTATCCATTACGACCCTAATTAAACAATAAAGCCACCCTTTCGGGTGGCTTTATCAAGAGAGAAAAGATCCTGTGATCTTATCCCAACAGAATGTTTACTTCGGATTCTTTATCGAAGAAGTGAACTTTGTTCATATCGATAGCCAATTTTGGCTTGCTGCCTTCGCGAGTAGTGGAACGTCCATCTACACGAGCGATTACAGTAGATTTACCAAGGCCGCTCAAGTAAAGGAGCATTTCGTGACCAAGGTTTTCAGTTACATCAACCAATGAAGTAAAGATTGTGTTCGGGGAAGCTTCCAAGAATACTGGCTCTTCATGGATATCTTCTGGACGAACGCCCATAATTACTTCTTTGCCAATGTAGCCTTTGCTGCGGATGATTTGAGCCTTTCCGCCTGGTACTTCAACATCAAGGTTCTCAGCACGGAAACGGACAGAACCGTTTGCTTCGGACAAAGTACCATTGATAAAGTTCATTGTAGGGGATCCGATAAATCCAGCTACGAACAGGTTAGTTGGTTCATTGTACAACTCTTCAGGGGAAGCAGCTTGTTGAATGATACCATCATACATAACTACGATACGGTCACCCATTGTCATAGCTTCTGTTTGGTCATGCGTTACGTAGATACAAGTGGTTTCAAGGCGTTTAACCAGTTTAGTGATTTCAGCGCGCATTTGACCACGAAGTTTAGCATCCAAGTTGGAAAGAGGCTCATCCATCAAGAAGACTTGTGGATCACGTACGATAGCGCGTCCCAAAGCGACACGTTGGCGTTGACCACCGGAAAGTGCTTTTGGTTTACGATCTAGCAAATGCTCGATATCGAGAATTCTAGCAGCTTCACGTACTTTCTTGTCGATTTCATCTTTCTTCACTTTACGAAGTTTCAAACCGAAAGCCATGTTTTGGTATACGCTCATATGCGGATACAGTGCGTAGGATTGGAATACCATCGCGATATCGCGGTCTTTAGGTGCAACGTCGTTGACTACACGATCGCCAATGTACATTTTACCTTCGGAGATTTCTTCCAGACCAGCGATCATACGCAAAGTTGTGGATTTACCGCAACCGGATGGTCCAACCAATACTAGAAATTCCTTATCTTTAATATCAAGATTGATATCCATTACTGTTGCTTTATCTGAACCCGGGTATTTTTTGAAAATATGCTCTAAACGTACGCCTGCCATTGTATTTCCCCCTCGAGTTAATTATTGATTAATTGAAAAATTCTTTTTTCCTTGTACATTTATATTACCCTAGACGGGACACGGTGGCTATTTGTAACGTTCACAAAAAACCTATTTCCTTTTCGTCACTTTATACAAAAGCATAGTAAGCTTCACAATAGCAGCGTCCCCAAAGCTACGCACATCGGCACCCGTCTCCTGCTTTATCTTGTCCAGACGGTATAAAAGCGTGTTGCGATGAATATATAGCTTCTTGGCTGTTTCACTTACATTACAATCCATCTCAAAAAACGTCTCCAGAGTCATCAGCATTTCTTTATCTGATAATACGGAAGAATAGTCGCCAATCTGTCCAAGTAACTGTTTACGCCGTGCATCAGGAATGCTGTTAACCAAACGTTCCAAATGCAGCTCCCAAGGTAAATGAATATATTCACCCACTTGGAAAATTCGTCCGAGTACAATAGTCTCTCTCAACAAGGCCACGGATCCCGTCAATCCCTTAACAGGAACGATAGCCGGAGCTACAGCCAAATGGAATACACCTACCCATTCGCTGGCTATCAGTTCGTGTAAGCCCATGCTTGTCTGAGCCAGAATTTCATCTACGCTCTCTTCTTCCTCATCCTTATCATCTCCGCCCGTGAGTAATTCCTTCCGGGCCAATATTAACCATTCTTTTTCTTGAAGAGGTATAAGCAGAATTTCATTCTCAAAATAGCTGCGCAACAGCTTCATTAAGGAACGATAAGTGATCTGCGGGCTATGTGCATTCTCACTGCTAAGTAGGAATGGAACCATATCTCCGAATAAACGTCCCTTTAGAGCCATCTCATCGGGTATCTCAGAGTCATTTTTCTCTTGCTCCAGTTCGGTGTTCAACCAGGTACCCAGCTGCCGAGCCTCCGCTTCCCCTTCTTCTCTAACCCCAGTAGCTTTTAGTGCAATTGCAAAGTTTCGAACCGCATAATTCACTAATTGTATTTCCAAAGAGTTAAGTCCATCCAATTCCACCCAGACAGCGGTTACACGTCCATCAGTCTCATATAATGGTGCCCAAAGATGACCCTCATGGATTACCGGCTGTTCTTGTGCTTCCAATCCCAGGCTAAAAAGAGAAGCTGAATGTTGCCTCCCTAACTGCTTGATTCCGGTTTTCTTTCCGGTGAGCTGCTCTAACTTTTTCCGCAATGTTTCGCTATCCATAGTCACCATACTCCACCACTTTTGCTCTTTTCGCCTATTTTAGCATATTCTCTAATATTATGTTAATCACTACAGCAGCGCGCTACTATAATACGACATAAAAACACAAAAAAAGCCACCACCCTAAGGTGATGACTTTCTGTTTGGGATGAGCCATGAAGGACTCGAACCTTCGACACCCTGATTAAAAGTCAGGTGCTCTACCAACTGAGCTAATGGCTCATAAATGGTGGGGGATGATGGATTCGAACCACCGAACACGTACGTGAGCAGATTTACAGTCTGATGCGTTTGGCCACTTCGCTAATCCCCCAAAAAAGGTGGCTCGGGACGGAATCGAACCGCCGACACGAGGATTTTCAGTCCTCTGCTCTACCGACTGAGCTACCGAGCCATAAGATTACATGACAATTAAGCGGAAAAGTCTTACACTTCCCACTCATTTTGTGGAAAAAATGGCGGAACCGACGGGATTCGAACCCGCGGTCTCCTGCGTGACAGGCAGGCATGTTAGGCCAACTACACCACGGTTCCGCATTAAATAAAAATGGTGCCGGCGAGAGGACTTGAACCCCCAACCTACTGATTACAAGTCAGTTGCTCTACCAGTTGAGCTACACCGGCACGGTGTAAAAGCAATTCTAAAAAGATGAAAATGGTGGAGGCTGAGGGGATCGAACCCCCGACCCTCTGCTTGTAAGGCAGATGCTCTCCCAGCTGAGCTAAGCCTCCAGGTATTATGGTAGCGGCGAAGGGGATCGAACCCCCGACCTCACGGGTATGAACCGTACGCTCTAGCCAGCTGAGCTACACCGCCACAATAATTAGTATTGCTATGGATTGAAAATGGCGGAGAGAGTGGGATTCGAACCCACGCACCGCTTACGCAGTCTAACCCCTTAGCAGAGGGTCCCCTTATAGCCACTTGGGTATCTCTCCAAACGATATCAGTACCACAGCAATCCAAACAGGAATTTGACTCCCTGAAAACTGAATCCGAAACAAATCTGCATTCTAAGTATAGGATAAGCCCTCGACCGATTAGTATTGGTCAGCTCCATGCATTGCTGCACTTCCACCTCCAACCTATCTACCTCGTCGTCTTCAAGGGGTCTTACTAATTGGGAAATCTCATCTTGAGGGGGGCTTCACGCTTAGATGCTTTCAGCGCTTATCCCGTCCGTACGTAGCTACCCAGCCATGCTCCTGGCGGAACAACTGGTGCACCAGCGGTACGTCCATCCCGGTCCTCTCGTACTAAGGACAGCTCCTCTCAAATTTCCTGCGCCCACGACAGATAGGGACCGAACTGTCTCACGACGTTCTGAACCCAGCTCGCGTACCGCTTTAATGGGCGAACAGCCCAACCCTTGGGACCTACTTCAGCCCCAGGATGCGATGAGCCGACATCGAGGTGCCAAACCTCCCCGTCGATGTGGACTCTTGGGGGAGATAAGCCTGTTATCCCCAGGGTAGCTTTTATCCGTTGAGCGATGGCCCTTCCATGCGGTACCACCGGATCACTAAGTCCGACTTTCGTCCCTGCTCGACTTGTAGGTCTCGCAGTCAAGCTCCCTTATGCCTTTGCACTCTGCGAATGATTTCCAACCATTCTGAGGGAACCTTGGAACGCCTCCGTTACTCTTTAGGAGGCGACCGCCCCAGTCAAACTGCCCGCCTGACACGGTCCCCGTACCCGATTAGGGCACTAGGTTAGAACCTAGATACGATCAGGGTGGTATCCCAACGGCGCCTCCACCGAAGCTTGCGCTCCGATTTCTACGGCTCCCACCTATCCTGTACAGATCGTACCCAAATTCAATATCAAGCTGCAGTAAAGCTCCATGGGGTCTTTCCGTCTTGTCGCGGGTAACCTGCATCTTCACAGGTATTAAAATTTCACCGGATCTCTCGTTGAGACAGCGCCCAAGTCGTTACGCCATTCGTGCGGGTCAGAATTTACCTGACAAGGAATTTCGCTACCTTAGGACCGTTATAGTTACGGCCGCCGTTTACTGGGGCTTCGGTTCATAGCTTCGGGTTACCCCTAACCACTCCCCTTAACCTTCCAGCACCGGGCAGGCGTCAGCCCGTATACTTCGCCTTGCGGCTTCGCACAGACCTGTGTTTTTGCTAAACAGTCGCTTGGGCCTTTTCACTGCGGCCCCCTCGTGCTATTCACACTACCGGGGCACCCCTTCTCCCGAAGTTACGGGGTCATTTTGCCGAGTTCCTTAACGAGAGTTCTTCCGCGCGCCTTAGAATTCTCTTCTCGCCTACCTGTGTCGGTTTGCGGTACGGGCACCTTCTCCTGGCTAGAGGCTTTTCTTGGCAGTGTGAGATCATGACCTTCGCTACTACAATTTTCGCTCCCCATCACAGCCCAGCCTTAATGATGTGCGGATTTGCCTACACATCAGCCTCACTGCTTAGACGGACATCCATCAGTCCGCGTCACTACCCTCCTGCGTCACCCCATCGCTCATAGCGGATTACGGTGGTACAGTAATTTCAAACTGTTGTCCTTCGACTACGCCTTTCGGCCTCGCCTTAGGTCCCGACTTACCCTGAGCGGACGAGCCTTCCTCAGGAAACCTTGGGCTTTCGGCGGATCAGATTCTCACTGATCTTTTCGTTACTCATACCGGCATTCTCACTTGTGTAGTGTCCAGCGCTCTTTTCAGTACACCTTCAACCCCTACACAACGCTCCCCTACCCCAGATACATACGTATCTAGCCATAGCTTCGGTGGTGTGTTTAGCCCCGTTACATTTTCGGCGCAGAGTCACTCGACCAGTGAGCTATTACGCACTCTTTCAATGGTGGCTGCTTCTAAGCCAACATCCTGGTTGTCTGTGCAACTCCACATCCTTTCCCACTTAACACACACTTGGGGACCTTAGCTGATGGTCTGGGCTGTTTCCCTTTTGACAATGGATCTTAGCACTCACTGTCTGACTCCCGGCAATAAGTATATGGCATTCGGAGTTTGACTGAGCTTGGTAATCCTTGCGGACCCCGCACCCAATCAGTGCTCTACCTCCACTACTCTTATACCGAGGCTAGCCCTAAAGCTATTTCGGGGAGAACCAGCTATCTCCGAGTTCGATTGGAATTTCTCCGCTACCCCCACCTCATCCCCGCACTTTTCAACGTACGTGGGTTCGGGCCTCCAGTGCGTGTTACCGCACCTTCACCCTGGACAGGGGTAGATCACACGGTTTCGGGTCTACGTCCACATACTAAGTCGCCCTATTCAGACTCGCTTTCGCTGCGGCTCCACCTTCTCGGCTTAACCTTGCATGTTAAACGTAACTCGCCGGTTCATTCTACAAAAGGCACGCCATCACCCATAGATCGGGCTCTGACTTTTTGTAAGCACACGGTTTCAGGTTCTATTTCACTCCCCTTCCGGGGTGCTTTTCACCTTTCCCTCACGGTACTGTTTCACTATCGGTCGCCAGGTAGTATTTAGCCTTAGCAGATGGTCCTGCTGGATTCATACGGGGTTTCACGTGCCCCGCACTACTCGGGATCCGTCTCGGAGAGAATACAGTTTAGGTTACAGGGCTTTTACCTCTATCGCGGGCCTTTCCAGACCTCTTCACCTACCATATTCCTTTGTAACTCCATGTGAGACGTCCCACAACCCCTAAGAGCAAGCTCTTAGGTTTAGGCTGTTCCGCGTTCGCTCGCCGCTACTGACGGAATCACTATTGTTTTCTCTTCCTCAGGGTACTTAGATGTTTCAGTTCCCCTGGTCTGCCTCTACATTTCCTATGTATTCAGAAATGAGTAACTGCGAATTACCACAGCTGGGTTTCCCCATTCGGACACCCCCGGATCAAAGCTTGCTTACAGCTCCCCGAGGCAGTTTCGTTGTTCGCCACGTCCTTCGTCGGCTCCTGGCGCCTAGGCATCCTCCGTGTGCTCTTATTAGCTTAACCTTGATTCTTCCGAAGAAAAATCTCACTAATAACATTTACTTGTTTGCACAAGTTGCTAAAAGATGTTCTAAAACGCAAATTCGTTTCGGTATCCAGTTTTCAAGGATCAAGTTGAAAAAGTTATTCATTTAAAATTTATGGTGGAGCCAAGCGGGATCGAACCGCTGACCTCCTGCTTGCAAGGCAGGCGCTCTCCCAGCTGAGCTATGGCCCCATAAAATTACTCTATAATGTTATATGGTGGGCCTTGGTGGACTCGAACCACCGACCTCACCCTTATCAGAGGTGCGCTCTAACCAACTGAGCTAAAAGCCCATATAACATATATAACATTGTGAATCAACCAATGAATTGGTTGTCCGCTTGGCAACGTCCTACTCTCCCAGGACCCTTCGGTCCAAGTACCATCGGCGCTGGAGGGCTTAACGGTCGTGTTCGGGATGGGTACGTGTGGAACCCCTCCGCTATCGCCACCAAACGCATACGAAAGAGACTTGCTCTTTCAAAACTGAACACGAGTGAGTGTTCGAACCCGAAGGTTCTATTGTGGAAGCTGAGCTTCCGATTTGAATGTCCTCATTGCAGAGAACGATTCTCCATAGAAAGGAGGTGATCCAGCCGCACCTTCCGATACGGCTACCTTGTTACGACTTCACCCCAATCATCTACCCCACCTTCGGCGGCTGGCTCCCTTGCGGGTTACCCCACCGACTTCGGGTGTTGTAAACTCTCGTGGTGTGACGGGCGGTGTGTACAAGACCCGGGAACGTATTCACCGCGGCATGCTGATCCGCGATTACTAGCAATTCCGACTTCATGCAGGCGAGTTGCAGCCTGCAATCCGAACTGAGACCGGCTTTGATGGGATTGGCTCCACCTCGCGGCTTCGCTTCCCGTTGTACCGGCCATTGTAGTACGTGTGTAGCCCAGGTCATAAGGGGCATGATGATTTGACGTCATCCCCACCTTCCTCCGGTTTGTCACCGGCAGTCACTCTAGAGTGCCCAACCTTACTTGCTGGCAACTAAAGTTAAGGGTTGCGCTCGTTGCGGGACTTAACCCAACATCTCACGACACGAGCTGACGACAACCATGCACCACCTGTCTCCTCTGTCCCGAAGGCCGCTGCTATCTCTAGCAGATTCAGAGGGATGTCAAGACCTGGTAAGGTTCTTCGCGTTGCTTCGAATTAAACCACATACTCCACTGCTTGTGCGGGTCCCCGTCAATTCCTTTGAGTTTCAGTCTTGCGACCGTACTCCCCAGGCGGAGTGCTTACTGTGTTAACTTCGGCACCAAGGGTATCGAAACCCCTAACACCTAGCACTCATCGTTTACGGCGTGGACTACCAGGGTATCTAATCCTGTTTGCTCCCCACGCTTTCGCGCCTCAGCGTCAGTTACAGCCCAGAAAGTCGCCTTCGCCACTGGTGTTCCTCCACATATCTACGCATTTCACCGCTACACGTGGAATTCCACTTTCCTCTTCTGTACTCAAGCCACCCAGTTTCCAGTGCGACCTCAGGTTGAGCCCAAGGTTTAAACACCAGACTTAAATAGCCGCCTGCGCGCGCTTTACGCCCAATAATTCCGGACAACGCTTGCCCCCTACGTATTACCGCGGCTGCTGGCACGTAGTTAGCCGGGGCTTTCTTCTCAGGTACCGTCACTCCGGTAGCAGTTACTCTACCGGACGTTCTTCCCTGGCAACAGAGCTTTACGATCCGAAAACCTTCATCACTCACGCGGCGTTGCTCCGTCAGGCTTTCGCCCATTGCGGAAGATTCCCTACTGCTGCCTCCCGTAGGAGTCTGGGCCGTGTCTCAGTCCCAGTGTGGCCGTTCACCCTCTCAGGTCGGCTACGCATCGTCGCCTTGGTGGGCCGTTACCCCACCAACTAGCTAATGCGCCGCAGGCCCATCCCTCAGTGACAGATTGCTCCGTCTTTCATTCTTCTCTCAGGAGAAAAAAGAAATTATCCGGTATTAGCTACCGTTTCCGGTAGTTATCCCAGTCTGAAGGGCAGGTTGCCTACGTGTTACTCACCCGTCCGCCGCTAAGTTATTTTGAAAGCAAGCTTTCAAAATAACTCCGCTCGACTTGCATGTATTAGGCACGCCGCCAGCGTTCGTCCTGAGCCAGGATCAAACTCTCCAATTAGTATTGAAAAGAGCGATATGCTCATTTTGAAACATCTGACGAGAAAATTAATTCTCTAACTTTGGATATCACTTACGTGATTTCCTACTCACTCGTTGTTCAGTTTTCAAAGATCAATGTCTCATCTTTCGTCGTCGTTGCTTGTCAGCAGCGACCTTTATAATATATCACAGCGCCTTTGTTTTCGTCAAGCTTTTTTTTAATTTCTTTTTTTGCTTGACCATTTCAGCAAGTTGTTAATCAACAGCTTGTCCAAACGGGCGAGACTTAATGTATCATATTTTTCAAAGCCACGTCAAGCATTAAAATAAAATTATTCTTAATCCGAGCAACATAACCACGCCAGGAAGCCCAAGAACCGTTACTGCGCCTATAGTTGCAGGGTTCAAAGGGATATACACCTGCGTGAGCAAACCTGAGAAGTTCACTACATATATCCCAAGTGCAGCCAATACCAAATGAACCCCAAATAAACTTAGCCACCCAAAACCCAGCTTTTTTCTAAATACAACTAAACCTAATAAGATAACGGATAATATCAATACGCCCATAGCTACCATTCTAAGCATGTAGATCCCCCTTATACAATTATTTACAAGCCCTTAAATTTGACTGCTGTTCAACCCTAAGCTTTTTGCATGTTTGAGATGTATCTGATATTTACGTTCTGCCGCCTCCAAAATATATATCGCGTAATCTATCTGATCCTGTCCCAACGCCTCGTCGAACATCAGGTAAGCCCTCTCCCACTCTGAATGCGCCTTACGGACCTCTAAGAGGGTTTCCCACCCCTCACTTTCCTTTTTGCCTTGTTCCTTATCCACTCCCCGCCACAGCTCTCTCCACCATCCCATTTCAATTCCTCCTCAGAATAATTTTGATGCAAAATACACATCTCGTTATTCTCATTCATATCGGGATAGGGACAAACTTAGAACAAAAAAAAGGAAACCCGAGGGCTTCCTTTTTGAAAAATACCACTATAGAGCTGCTAGAATAGCTCGCGACGGCCTTCCAACGCTTTGGACAAGGTAACTTCATCAGCGTATTCAAGATCGCCACCTACAGGCAAGCCATGAGCTATCCTGGTGATTTTAATCTCAAACGGCCGAACAAGACGAGAAATATACATCGCCGTTGCTTCCCCCTCAATGTTGGGGTTAGTCGCCATAATAAGCTCGCTTACTCTCTCATCACTCAGACGGGTCAATAATTCTTTCAAGCGAATATCATCAGGGCCGATACCTTCCATAGGTGAAATAGCGCCCTGAAGAACATGGTAATATCCATTAAACTCCTTGGTTCGTTCTATAGCCACCAAATCCTTGGAGTCTTGAATCACACATATCACTGAAGGATCTCTAGTTTTGTCCTGACATATTCTACATGGGTCCGTATCCGTAATATTACAGCAGACCGAGCAATAGTGAAGATTGCGTTTGACGCTTACTAGCGCTTTTGCAAAATCAATAACTTCATCCTCTTTCATGTTAAGCACATGAAAAGCTAACCGGGCGGCTGTCTTCGGTCCAATCCCGGGCAAACGCGTAAAAGCATCGATCAGCTTAGCTAGCGGTTCGGGATAATACAAATTAATAATTCTCCTTTAGACTGAAGTGGAGTGGGCTATTAGAACAAGCCTGGGATCTTCATTCCACCAGTGAATTTACCCATGTCATTGTTAGCAAGCTCTTCAGCTTGAGTCAATGCATCATTTACAGCAGTGATTACAAGATCTTGCAGCATTTCAACATCTTCCGGATCAACGGCTTCCGGTTTAATTTGAATAGACAGCAATTTTTTGTGGCCGTTTACTTGGACAGTAACTACACCGCCACCTGACGAACCCTCAATAACCTTGCCTCCGAGTTCCTCTTGAGCTTTAAGCATTTGCTCCTGCATTTTCTTAACTTGCTTCATCATTTGGTTCATATTATTCATACATCGTCTCTCCTTTGGGATGCGCAATTAGCGCTAGTATGTTTATATTACTCTTTTATGACAACAAGGTCTTCTCCAAAAAGCTGGATAGCCTCATCAATCCAAGGTTCAGGTTTAGCTTCTGCAGTATCATGTTCATGCTCCAATTGTAGTTCTTCTTTGCCAGTCTGTCCCACAGACTTCTGGGCAGCTTCATTCCAGTCACGAAGCATCATGGTTACAAGCCTATAAGGTTTGCCTAGACGCGCTGCAAGCACACTCTCAATAACCTGTCTGTTTGCCGGCTTCTCCGTAGTATCGCGGTGAATCGTGTTCTTGAATGCAACAAGCACCGCATCCTCCATAATCGATACTGGCTCACCGTCTACAAACCATGCATGAACCGTTACCTTTTCCTCTTTCACTCCCTGCAGGACAAGGCTCCACTGTTTATAGATAGCTGCAAAATCGGGACTATCTTTACCAGCAATAAACTTATCTACGTTAGGAGGCATTTTTGAGGCTGAAGAAACCCGCGGTGTTGGAACCGCGTGCGATTTCGGTGCAGGAGCACCATCACGCCCTCCTCCGGAAATGCCACCGGATTGCATTGCCTGTTCCAGCTTCTTCTCCAGTGCTGCGATCTGTCTTTTGAGAAGATCCAGTTCACCAGAGTCAACGCTTGAATTATTCGCGCCTACGCCGGCATTTGTTTCGCCTAACGGAGCAAATGCGGCGCTCTGGCTTACCTCTTGCTGCAAGCTGCATAGCTTCATCAGCGCCACTTCAAACAGTGTCTGAGGATGTGTTGCGTATTTCATTTCACCTAGGTATTTATTGATTGTATCTACAATCTGAAATAGACGCTCCCGAGAAAATGCGGTGGCCATATCTTTAAATTCTGCAGGATTCAGCACCCGCTCTGTTAATTGATCGGCCTCGGGTACCATCTTAATCATCAATAAATCACGGAAATAATACATGAGATTCTCTAGGCATTTATCCGCACTTTTACCTTCATGCATAAGCTGCTCAACAAGCTCCAGAAGAAGACCCATATCACCTTCCAATATCGCAGTAGCAAGACGGGCAAATTGCTCGGAGGGAATTCCTCCTGTCATTCCTAACACTTGCTCGTACGTAACGTTACCATCTGTAAAGGATGAAATCTGATCCAGCAAGCTCAATGCATCACGCATACCACCATCAGATAGACGGGCAATATACTGCAATGCGTTGTTATCCGCTGTAATCCCTTCCTTCTCACAAATAGCAGTCAGATGGGCGGTCTGTTCTTCTAACGCCACTCTACGGAAGTCAAAACGCTGACAACGGGAAATTATTGTCGCTGGCAATTTGTGAGGTTCCGTTGTCGCAAGAATAAACATCGCATGTGACGGCGGTTCCTCCAACGTCTTTAATAGAGCATTAAAAGCTTCTGTAGTCAGCATATGCACTTCATCAATGATATACACTTTACGGCGCACCTCGGTAGGTGCATACTTCACCTTTTCACGCAGATCACGAATCTCCTCTACGCCCCGGTTTGATGCCGCATCTATTTCCTGCACATCCATTACATTACCCGCAGCGATTCGCAGGCAGGATGGACATTCGTTACAAGGTTCCGGACCTGGCCCACGTTCACAGTTAACCGCTTTAGCTAAGACTTTAGCAGCACTTGTCTTACCAGTTCCCCGCGGACCGCTGAACAGATAGGCATGCGAAACCCGCTGTTCACGAATTGCGTTCTGCAGCGTTTGGATAATGTGCTGTTGTCCAACCATGTCTTGAAACGACTGCGGCCGCCAAGCACGGTACAGCGCGATATGTTCCACTATGCATTACCCTCTCTTAAGCTGCCGCTTTCCCGGCATTTGTCGCAAATTTATTATACTATATTCATCGGCTATTGACCAAAAACAAAAAGCATCTTTGCTTGTGGCAAAGATGCTATGATAAACAGAATTATAAACCGTGCACCTGTTATTGATGGCTACGATCCAAGCGGCAACCCTACATGACTGCTCGAGTTAGGCCACCCTCCGGCACAAGAGTAATCTTACTTATGGCTGCTTCCTTCCGGACCTGACCAGGTTCATAAGCACTCATTGCGGAGGACCCAACTGTCAACACAGCCCGTAGGAACCAAGGCCTCACATCGATAGCACCTCTAACAGGAATTCAACCTCGCTACAGCGGATTGCGAGTTACAGGGCACCGCTACCTCCCCGTCTAGCACGGCGAAGATAAGTATAGCTCACGCTCGGACAAAAATCAACTCCAAGACATAAAATGAGCCCCTCAGCTATACAGCTGGGGGGCTCAATCTAACCGTTAAGCCGCAAAGCGACTGTTCAAATTAGATACCATATTTCTTCTTAAATTTATCAACGCGACCGCCGGCATCCAAGAACTTCTGCTTGCCAGTGAAGAACGGATGGCAGTTGGAGCAAATTTCGACACGAAGCTCTTGTTTAACAGAGCCAGCTTCGAAAGTGTTGCCACATGCGCAGGTTACCTTAGTTACATTATACTTTGGTTGAATTGCTTCTTGCATTTTGAATTTCACCTCTCATGCCCTAAGCCTCATGCGGACCCAGAGTTATGTGATTACACTGTGGTATTTTAGCACGAAATATCGAATTGGGCAATATGTTTCATTTTTACATTTTAGCTGCTTAAATATTGATTCCCCGCCGTTTAGCCCGCGCCATATCTGCTGGCGGCACATGTGTATAAGAGCCTATAACTACATCCGGCAGTTCATCGCGGAAAATATCAAGCATCGTCTTCATCCCAAGGATTTCACCCTGGGCAGGTGGAATCAACTCTAAATAACTCTCCGGGTCGATGTTTAGATTGCGCATCTGAATAAGCTTCAGATCAGTACGTCTTACAAACTCCAGCATCGCTTCAATCTCTTCTTCACGATCAGTCACACCAGGGAAGATCAGATAATTGATCGATGTGTAAACCCCCTGCGAAGCAGCGTATTTCAAAGATTTCTCTACATTAGCCAATGTATAACCGCGTGGTTTGTAATAAGCATTATAATGGTCATCAAGGGCACTGATTGTGCTGACACGCATCAAATCGAGCCCAGCATCAACGATTCCTCGCATATGATCGCTTAATCCCGCATTGGTGTTGATATTGATATAGCCCATATCAGTAATCGAGCGCACTTCACGAATAGCTTCTATAATAAGTTTTGCCTGCGTGGAAGGTTCCCCTTCACAGCCTTGTCCAAAGCTGATAATCGATTCAGGCGTCTTTAAATGCTCCAGCATAACTTGTGAAATTTCGTTGACCGTAGGCCGGAAATTCATCCGAGTCTGCGGAGATACAAAGCCGCTATCATCAGGTTGCTCAGAAATACAGCCAAAACATCCAGCATTACATGAATAAGAGACGGGTACACCGCCCTCCCAACGCCCTAAAAAGGTATTGGAGGAAGTCAGGCATTCATAACCAAGCGCACAGTTAGAAAGATGTTCATAGAGGCGGTTATCAGGATATTTGGCTGTCATCTCACCAACGCTGACTTCAAGATCTTCCTTGTCACAATTAAGTGGATTCCATTTCTCCGGATTATCGGTAGGGTCTGCCGCAACATAGAACCCGCCATCCTTCCACAATACAGCCGAATACCCAAACAGAGGAAGCTTATAAGACTTATCTGTCTTCACATAACCAGGAAGACATAGACGAGTGTAGCCTTGCGGCAGCAGCGCTCCGACAGCCTGCGAGCCTTCCGGCAAAGACATCATTTCACCCGTCTCAGGATTCATACCCACAGCACGTGTACTAGGCAAGCCCACGAGCGTAGCACCTTCTGGTAATGGAATTAATTCTTCCTCCAGCATTTCAACAATCATATCCCCACTACGGGCTAGCCCGTACAGTTCGGGATGATCATATACGTTTCCTTGCCCGTCGGCATATACCAAATACATGTTAGTCTCCTCTTATTATCAATTCTCAAGTTGTAGGTACTGAAGGTGTCTTCGCTCGAGTGGTACGACGAGCAGCTGTACCACTGTTGGAGGTGCCCCCGTTACTTGCAGTCCCGTTTGGTGTTGTTTTTGCCCCAGTAACGTCAAAGGATGCCAAGAACTCAGCATTAGTCTTCGTATCACGCAGCTTTTTGATGAATCCCTCCACAAAATCGTAGGACTCGTTCATATTTTTGCGAATCGCCCAAATCGTATCCAGTTCTTCTTTGCTCAAGAGCACTTCTTCGCGACGTGTACCTGAACGACGAATATCGATAGCTGGGAATATCCGGCGTTCCGCCAATTTGCGGTCCAAATGAAGCTCCATGTTACCGGTACCCTTAAATTCTTCATATATAATATCATCCATACGCGAGCCAGTATCTATTAATGCTGTTGCCAAAATAGTTAATGAGCCGCCTTCTTCCACATTCCGTGCAGAACCAAAAAACCGCTTCGGCCGGTGAAAAGCCGCCGGGTCAATCCCCCCGCTTAGTGTACGTCCAGATGGTGGAACCACCAGATTATAAGCACGCGCCAGACGCGTAATGCTATCCAAAAGAATAACTACATCCTTCTTGTGCTCAACTAAACGAAGTGCCCTTTGCAACACAAGCTCAGCCACTTTAATATGATTCTCTGGAAGCTCATCAAACGTCGATGCAACCACTTCGCCTTTTACAGAACGCTGCATATCGGTTACTTCTTCAGGACGTTCATCAATCAGCAATACAAAGAGCTCAATCTCAGGATTATTAGTGGAAATACTATTGGCAATTTCTTTTAAGAGGAGCGTTTTTCCTGCTTTTGGAGGTGCTACAATCAAACCCCGCTGCCCCAAACCTACAGGAGCGAGCAAATCCATTATTCGGGTAGACAAATGAGTAGGGGATGTTTCAAGCGGTAGCTTGTCTTGCGGATAAAGTGGTGTTAATGCTGGAAAATGAAGACGCTCCGCTGCACTAGCAGGGTTCTCGCCATTAACGGCATTGACTTGAAGCAGGCCAAAATATCGTTCATTTTCTTTTGGTGTCCGACATTTACCAGACACAAGATCTCCGCTTCTGAGATCAAACTTACGAATTTGTGAAGCTGAGATGTAAATATCTTCAGCACTGGGCAAATAGTTAATCGGCCTAAGAAATCCATAGCCCTCAGGCAAAATTTCTAGTACGCCTTCCATAAACATGAGACCGCTCTGCTCTGCCTGTGCCCGAAGGATCGCAAAGATCAGTTCCCGTTTCTTCAGCTGTCCGTAATAAGGAATCTGGTATTTCTTGGCCAGCTTATATAACTCGGTCAGCTTCATTTCTTCCAGATCGGAAATTTGAAGATCCATGTAATAACCACCTATTCAATTTTTAAATGAGTTCTTCCTAGTCTATCTACTAGGCAAAAAATATGATTCTATTAAAATGCTCATTAGGTTAGTATTACCCCAAATGGAAGGAAATATGCGGTTTGGCCGCAAATTAATACTCCTTCCAAGCGGGATATCCTAATATTATTCATTCTCACGCCAAACATGAGCACCAAGTTGCCGAAGGTTGCTCACTAAATTATCATAACCACGATCAATATACTCTACGCCGGTCACTTCAGTAATACCATCCTCTACTGTTAACCCGGCAATGACAAGGGCTGCACCCGCACGCAGATCAGCCGCCTTTACTTTTGCAGCATTAAGTTTACTGCCCTCAATAATTGCAGATCGGCCTTCAACACGAATCTTTGCGCCCATTCTTACCAACTCTGGCACATGCTTAAAGCGGTTGCTATAGACGAAATCGCTAAGCACACTAACCCCTTCTGCCTGTGTCAGCATACTCGTCATAGGAGATTGTAAATCTGTAGGAAATCCAGGATAGGTCAGTGCTTTAACATCTGCATGTTCATAATTAGCTCTACCTATAACTCGGATACTTTCATCAAGCTCTTCAATATCCACGCCCATCTCTAAAAGCTTGGCTGTTAAGGCTTCCAAGTGCTTAGGAATAACATTATCTATCAACACATTACCACGCGTAGCCGCAGCGGCAATCATATAAGTTCCTGCTTGAATCCGATCGGGAATAATGGAATGACGGCAACCGTGCATTTCCGAGACCCCTTCGATCCGGATGGTTTCTGTACCAGCGCCTTTAATAACAGCGCCCATAGAGTTCAATAGGGTAGCTACATCTATAATCTCAGGCTCTTTAGCCGCATTTTCAATAATTGTAGAGCCTTTGGCTCGTGAAGCCGCCAGCATGATGTTTATAGTGGCACCTACGCTTGATACGTCCAGATAAATCTTCGCACCGCGTAGCTCTTTTGCATATAAGTGGATAGAACCATGTTCGTTGGTAACTGTTGCTCCTAAAGCCTCGAATCCCTTGATATGTTGATCAATTGGACGAGGTTCAAAATTACAGCCACCAGGAAGACCTATTGTCGCTTCTTTGAATCTTCCAAGCAGAGCTCCCATCATATAATACGAAGCTCTAAGTTTCTTAACCGGCCCATTGGGCATTGGAATAGATACAATACGTGAAGGGTCAATTCTCATCTGATTGCCTGACCAGGATACATTAGCGCCAAGCTCTTGCAAGATTTCGGAGTATACGGCTACATCACTAAGGGACGGTAAATTATCCAGAACAACTTCAGATTCGGCCAAAATTGCCGCAGGAATAAGCGCGATGGCACTATTCTTTGCTCCACTGATGGTTACAACGCCCTCTAGCGGACGTCCACCGCCAATCATTAATTTTTCCATAGATTTATCAATTTCCCCCTACGTGTATTGCAGCTGGGTGGGCAATACGTGCTGTGGACTTTTAGTGATGAAAATGGAAAGACACCGGCTAAGCGGTGTGCTTTCCTCATCAAACTATTCAACTGGACAGAGTAATAGCCCTATCCTTTAACAAATTGCTTGTCCACCTGAGGCGGAAGCTACAATGATTAGGCTTTGTTGTTGGATCCAAATTCGCGAATTTTACCAATAACGGTTTCTTTGATTGCATCGCGACCTGGTGCGATGAATGTACGTGGATCGTAAGCATCAGGTTTAGCAGCTAGAACTTCGCGAACCACTTTTGCGAACACGATTTGATTCTCAGTGTTCACGTTGATTTTGGAAGTACCCAGGGAGATGGCTTTCTTGATGTCATGTTCAGGAATACCTGTACCACCATGAAGAACCATTGGGATGTTAGTAGCGTCACGGATTTCTTCCATCTCTTTGAATCCGAGGTTAGGCTCGCCATGGTAAGGTCCATGAACGGAACCAAGTGCAGGAGCCAGGGTGTCGATACCTGTTTCTTTCACAATACGTACGCACTCATCAAGCTTAGCATACATGATGCCGCCGATAACGTCGTCTTCTTGTCCACCAACAGTACCTACTTCAGCTTCTACAGAAACGCCTTTAGCGTGAGCATATTCAACGACTTTTTTAGTCATATCGATGTTCTCATCGATTGGGTGATGGGAACCGTCGATCATTACGGATGTAAATCCAGCATCAATTGCTGCTTTACATTTATCAAAGCTAGATCCATGGTCAAGGTGGATAGCTACAGGAACAGTGATATTCATGTCAATAATTAGACCTTCAACCATCTTAACAACAGTAGTGAAGCCGCCCATGTGGCGTGCTGCGCCTTCAGATACACCAAGGATTACTGGTGATTTTTCTTGTTCAGCGGCACCAAGAATAGCTTGAGTCCACTCCAAGTTGTTAATGTTGTACTGACCTACTGCATATTTTCCTTCAAGTGCTTTGTTCAACATGTCTGTCATAGATACTAATGGCATGGTTTCATCCTCCTAAGAATGTTGGTTGGCTATGTTTTTAAACCGACATCACATACAGGCTTATTATAGCACATCCTGTGTCAAATACTAAATAGGGTAAACAAAAAAATGTCCCGGTGGGACGATTTTTATCCAGCCTATATAGCAATTAGACTCATCCTCTTCGGGGTCCCACGCGAAATAGGACCGATACAGAAATCACCGCTTTAACTGCATTGATCCACAGACTTGTTATGAAGATGCATGTTTACCGCTACGCGCATTTCGTCTATGTCGAACGGCTTTGTAAAATGCATTAACGCCCCTAGCTTGGTCGCCTCCTTAATCATGTCCAATTCACCATAGGCCGTCATCATAATGACCTTAATGGACGGATTGATCTCCTTTAGATGCTTCAGAATCTCGAGTCCATCCATTCCCGGTATTTTCATATCGAGTAAGACCAAATCGGGTGACTCGCTGCGAACAATGTCTAATGCCAATTTTCCGTTAGCCGCTTGAAATGTTGTATATCCCTCACTATTGAACACTTCCATAAGAAGAATCCGGATCCCATTCTGATCATCGACAATTAATACTTTCTTCTTTTCCATACGATACCCTCCCAGAAATTAAGGCAGATTGACTATACCGCGCTCTCCACAGCGACCGGCCCCTTTAGAAACTACTCCATACGAAACCTATTATTCGTGCTTTACTGTCCAAATCCTGCTAATTGGATAAAATGGGTAAATAAAGAGTCTAAAATGAAATAAATGTCAGTTACAATTTTTCTATTAAAGGGTAATACAAAAAGAGAGCCTTCGGATGAAGGCTCTCTTCGACTATTTAAGAACCGAGGGTTCTTTCTGTCTGTGTATAAATTATTGCTGCTCGGAATGCGTCAAAGAGGCTTTGACAAATTCACGGAATAGCGGTTGCGGACGGTTCGGACGTGAAGTGAATTCCGGGTGGAATTGAACCGAGAGGAACCACGGATGCTCTGGAAGCTCTACGATCTCAACTAGACGGCCATCCGGAGAAGTTCCGGAAATAACCAGTCCTGCTTTTTCAATTTCATCACGGTAAGCATTGTTGAACTCATACCGGTGACGGTGACGCTCATATACCAGTTCGTCATCATAGCAAGACATTGCCAGAGAGTCCGGAATAATCTTACAAGGATACAATCCAAGACGCATAGTGCCGCCCATATCTTCAATATCTTTTTGCTCAGGAAGCAAATCAATCAATGGATATTGTGTATTTGGATCGATTTCGGAGCTGTTTGCACCTTGTAGTCCAAGAACAGAACGGCCATATTCAATTACAGAAACCTGCATTCCAAGGCAAATTCCAAAGAAAGGTATCAATTGCTCACGGGCATAACGAATAGCGGAGATTTTACCTTCGATTCCCCGATCACCGAAACCACCAGGAACAAGAATACCGCCAATACCACGCAGCATTTCGTCCACGTTCTCATCCGTAATTTCCTCTGCATTCACCCAGCGGATCTTAACTTCTGCATTCGCAGCAAAACCTGCGTGTGAAAGTGATTCAACAACGCTCAAATAAGCGTCATGCAGTGCTACGTACTTACCTACAATTGCGATTTCTACTGTCTTCTCTAATTTCTGAATCCGGCTAAGCATACTTTCCCATTCGCGCATATCTGGCGCAGGTGTTGTAAGCTTCAAATGATTAACAACAATCTCGTCCAATCCTTCATCACGAAGGTTCAATGGAACTTCATATAACGTCGAAGCATCGCGGCATTCCACAACAGCATTAGCATCAATATCGCAAAAGAGTGCGATTTTGGCTTTCATATCTGCGGAAAGCTCATATTCCGTACGGCACACGATGACATTCGGTTGAATACCGATACTGCGCAGCTCTTTAACGCTATGCTGTGTCGGCTTCGTCTTCACTTCTCCAGCAGCCTTGATATAAGGAATCAAGGTTACGTGGATATACATCACATTTTCCCGGCCAATATCACTCTTGATTTGACGAATCGCTTCCAGGAACGGAAGACTTTCAATATCCCCTACAGTACCGCCGATCTCTGTGATAACAACATCAGAGTTGGTCTCGCGGCCCGCGCGGAACACGCGTTCTTTGATCTCATTCGTAATATGCGGGATAACTTGTACAGTTCCACCCAAGTACTCTCCACGACGTTCCTTGCTGATTACAGATGAATAGATCTTCCCTGTCGTTACATTGCTGTTCTTCGACAGATTGATATCAATAAACCGTTCATAGTGCCCAAGGTCAAGGTCAGTCTCTGCACCGTCATCCGTTACGAAGACTTCTCCGTGCTGGTAAGGGCTCATTGTTCCAGGGTCTACGTTAAGATACGGATCAAATTTCTGAATCGTTACCTTTAGACCTCTGTTCTTGAGCAGCCTGCCCAGCGAAGCGGCGGTAATGCCTTTACCCAGGGAAGACACAACGCCACCCGTTACAAAAATATACTTTGTCACTGTAAAACCCTCCTAAATAAAGTCCAAACATAAAAGCGGCACATGGTGTTTATCGTAACCCGTTTTACTATCATCAAAACAGGGGAAATCAAAAGTTCAATTCACCGGGGAAAACATAAACCGTCATCCCTCAAATTCCATTAATCTACAGCTACTTTGCATCTAAAAAAACAAAAAAGTGACACCCGTAGAACCGGGGCACTTTTTATTTTAGAAAACACGTTTATTAACTTACATGATAAGCCCATGCAATAGTTTACTCTGACGATCCCCCACTGTCAAGGGAGGAATTATGCCACAGACAAGACTCTTCTGATTATTGATCTTACTTGTCATCCTCGGAATCTTCATCGTCGCCATCTTCTGCATCGTCTTCGTCCGTATCGTCTTCGTCTATGTCATCTTCATCGATCACGACATCTTCGTCGACTTCTTCTTCGCTGTCGTCGTCAGAATAGAGGTCGTCGCGATCTTCATCGATAGCGTCGAAATCCTCTTCTTCAGCTGTGTAGTTTTCTTCTTCATCAGCAAAATCGTCATCTTCCAAATCATCGTCTTCATCGTTGATGATGCGCACCCGTTTAGTGTTACCAACTGGATCATCGGAGCGCTCAAGAGGATACCAGCGTTTCAGTCCCCAAAGGTTGGTTCCGACACAGGCAAAACGCCCGTCAATGTTAATCTCGGTATATAACTGGGCAATAGTATCTTGGCTTTCTTGATCGGTCATGCCGCGTAACTTGGCTACCT
The DNA here is from genome assembly GCF_038002705.1 of Paenibacillus sp. FSL H7-0716. Lineage (NCBI taxonomy): Bacteria > Bacillati > Bacillota > Bacilli > Caryophanales > Paenibacillaceae > Paenibacillus > Paenibacillus sp. FSL H7-0716. The sequence continues at coordinate 30,901 of NZ_JBBODA010000023.1, read as the reverse complement.
CGACCATCAGATCACGGTAATAATACGGTGTATTGGCTGCTTTAAGCACCAGAAAGGCAAGATCCACCATTGGCATTTCTTTAACTTTCTCAGGGTCTAGCTTTAAATTGAGTGGCGTACTCACTAAAGGACACTTCCTCTCACGCATTGTTCACATTACGGTTTATTTCAATAATATCCATTAACAAAACTAAGTAAAACCTATTTAACAACAAAATGCAAGTCAAATGCAAGAACCGCCCAACAGAAAAAGCCTCCTGCTTATTATCCATACAGGAAACCTGTCTTCATCAAGAAGAGTTGATATGTAATTGTAGCAAGGGTCGCCGCACCCAAAGTTTTTAGAAATGGGATTTAAAAAGGCGGAGGAAGACCTCCGCGCATGACTGTATCCACGCCAAGGATCGGCTCCTTACGGGATGTTACAAAGAGAGTTTTAATCTCTTCTGTTTATTTTATGTAAAGCGCCGTCTTTTGACACGCTGGGCAGCCCATTTCCTTAAAAAAGGGCAAGTTCCCATTCGGACCCCTCCCTCCGCTCATACAATATGGCAGCAGGGCACCGAGGAGGGACAGCGAAACCTATGGACTATTACAAATTTTGGAACATGCTTCTTGAAGAAATATCGGTTGCCCCAAAAAATGGTGAGCGGCGTATTCTTACCTTCAACGATCCCCGCCAGTATGCCGGAGCTTTCTCCCAATGGAAGGCTCTAAAAGCAAAGCAGCCCGAGCTGCGGCAAGTACAGGTATCTCCGCTGATTCGGGCCTTCTTCGTGCCCGCTGCCGCCGGAAAGCTGATGAACCGATTTGCAGACCTTCTAAATGTCGAAGACGATCTGCAAATCCAAATCCATTCCATAGCTAACGAAAAAAGCGGAATCGCAGCGCTCCCTTGGGGGGTGAAAGCGATTCATGCTCCTCAGGCATGGTCTAAATCAACCGGAGTTCACGTCAAAATCGGCGTCATTGACACCGGCGCGGATTACCGTCATCCCGATCTGAAGCATTCCTTAGCCTCTGGAGTCAACCTGCTACACCGCGGGATGCTGCCGCTGGATGATAACGGGCATGGAACTCATATCGCCGGAACCTTAGCGGCAGCAGGGGGAAATCGCGGAATGATGGGAGTGGCGCCGCGAGCGCTGCTATATCCAGTCAAGGCCTTTGATCATAGTGGATCAGCCTATGTATCCGATATTGTGCTAGGTATTGATTGGTGTGTGCAGAACCGAATCGACGTCATTAATATGAGCTTTGGAATGAAGACTAGAAGCAAGGCGCTCCACAATGTGGTTATAAAAGCGTATCGGGCCGGAATCGCCGTCATTGCCTCCTCTGGGAATGACGGCAAACGTGGCGGGGACTATCCCGCACGTTATCCCGAGACGATAGCCGTGGGCGCCATCGATAAAAGACACCGGGTTGCCGGCTTCAGCAATCGCGGTTCATATATCGATGTATACGCGCCCGGCGAAGGCGTGCCCTCCTGCTGGCTGAAGGAGGGCTACAAAGAAATGAGCGGCACCTCCATGGCGACCTCGCATGTCACGGGAGCCGCCGCACTGCTGCTCGCACTGCGACCGGGCCTCACGCCAAGGGAGCTGAAGCTGCTCTTACGCCGCACCGCGTCCCCGGTGCGGCTACGTAAGGGGCAGCGCCGCGCATCCCTAGGCGGCGGCTCTGCCGATGCCCTACGCCTGCTGAGAGCAGGAGTAAGGGCGAAGCGTTCGGTCTCCGCGAACGTGTAGACCCCTCCCGGGCACCGGGTGGGTCACTCTGACGTGAGCGCAGCTGATGCCGGTGCGAAGAACGGCAGCAAAGAAAAATCCGCCCCCAGGAAACCGGATGGCGGATTTTTTGTCGTTTGCTGTTGATTTACATGCGATCCGGTGCAGAAACTCCGACAAGACGCAGTACATTGGCAATAGTAGTACGTGTTGCACCAAGCAGTGCAAGACGCGCCACGGTTTGAGCAGCGTCCTCAGTAATTACACGTTCAGCTTTGTAATAACTGTGGAACATCGCAGCCAGCTCATATACATAACGGATGAGGCGATGTGGAGCATAACCTTCAGCCGCAACAGCGATTTCTGCCGGGAGCTCGCCAATTTTGCGCAGCAGGTCATATTCATGCACTGCTGTCAGCTTGGAGAAGTCAATTTCAGCGTAATCAGGGATAGAAATCCCTTGCTCCTCTGCCTGACGGAAAATACTGCAAATACGCGCATGCGCATATTGAACATAGAATACAGGATTTTCATTAGAAGTAGAGATCGCCAAATCCATATCGAAATCAAGATGAGAATCCATGCTACGCATGGTGAAGAAATAACGAATGGCATCGATTCCTACTTCCTCCATCAAATCTTCCATCGTAACCGCTTTGCCGGTACGTTTGGACATTTTGACCTTTTCACCATTCTGGAACAGGCTGACCATCTGAGCAATCAGAACCACTAGCTTCTCAGGATCATTGCCAAGTGCTGACATTGCCGCCTTCATCCGCGGAATATAACCATGGTGATCAGCGCCCCAAATATTAATCATTTTATCGTAACCGCGGCCATACTTATCGCTGTGATAAGCAATATCCGGGGTAAGGTAGGTATATGTGCCATCATTTTTGATCAAGACACGGTCTTTATCATCACCGTATTTTGTCGTTTGCAGCCAGGTTGCCCCATCTTGCTCGTACACTTCTCCACGATCACGGAGCTCGTCCAGCGAGCGCAGTACTTCTCCGTTCTCATACAGCGAGGTTTCACTGAACCAGATATCGAAGTTTACACGGAAAAGACCTAGATCACGTTTGATTTTATCCAACTCTTTATTAAGTCCATAGGTCCGGAAAAAAGCAGCGCGCTCACTAGGGCTCATCTCGAGCAAGGTATCGCCCTTTTCTGCCACAAGCTCCTTCGCAAAACCCTTAATATCCTCACCATGGTAACCGTCTTCCGGCATTTCTGCCTCTTGACCCAGCTCCTGAAGGTATCTGGTTTCAATGGATTTACACAGATTAGCCACTTGGTTACCGGCATCATTAATATAATATTCCCGGGTCACTTCATAACCTGCATAATCAAGCACATTACACAGCGCATCACCGACAGCAGCACCACGGGCATGCCCTAAATGTAGGCTACCTGTTGGATTGGCACTGACGAACTCCATTTCAACCTTCTGACCTTGACCCAGATTAATACGGCCATAGTCATCCCCTTGCTCAGCAACAAGGCTGATGATTGGGTACAAGTAGTTCTTAGACAGGGTAAAGTTAATAAAGCCTGGTCCTGCAATCTCCGCTTTCTCAATAGAAGCTCGGCTCGTATCCAAATTCTCAATAATAGCTTCCGCAATCTGGCGTGGATTACGTTTAGCAATTTTGGTCAGCTGCATAGCAGCGTTCGTAGCCAAATCACCATGCGCCTTATCTCTTGGTACTTCAAGTACAATATCCGGAACCTCTTCCGGTGCAACCAGCCCAGCATTCACAATCGCATCGGCGATGGCTTCTTTTACCCGTTCATTTACAAGCTCTAACGGATTCTTACTATGTGTCATAATTTCGGTTCCTCCTGTATATGCAAACTAATAGCGAACTTTCCTGTCAATTCCTCGTAGACGTACAAATCATATTCCCAGGCAACCGTTAAAGAACGCCCTTCGCGCACAACTTCCAGCTTGTTCGTTTCCGTAGAAAGATTGAACTGCGTATATGGCGAGCGATAGAATCCTGGCAGACGCCGTCCAGCTTCAAAGCTCTGCTCCGACTGAATCCCGCCATGGCGGATTAGCTTCAGTTGATTGCCTGCAATCTTTATCGTTGTACGAACAGAAACTTCCTCTCCGCGAGGACCCTGCTCTAATTCTTCATATTGAATATATAGATGCGGTCCTTTGGATGTTACTTCTCCATTCGCTTTCATAACATTTCGCTGACCATCTTGAAGGCTCACGAGCGTAATAGAGACATCATATTTGTCAGACTGTATTTCAGGCATCACACGTTCCTCCATTCTGCAAGCCTCTGCATTCTGCATAAGAAAAACGTCTAATGACAAAGCTTAAACATTTTTATATTAATCAAAGGCCTATTTCGCTTTCCCATTGTACACTATAATCCAGTTCAAAGAAGCATTTCAATACAGAATCAAGCATATCTTCATAAGCACATAAAATATTACCATATTGATGATTAAAAGCACACTTTGAACGTCCATTCCCTATGTATATCATTTACTTCGATAACATTTGCACCTACCAAGCACCTATCGGACATAGATGACCCTAAGCGCAGTATGATTCCATATTCGGTGTGATAACGGACCCACTAGTAGCTATTAGCCTAAAAAACAACCCATTTGAACCTCCTTCTAGGGAATAGTGATACTGGAGTCCGAAACCCTCCGTGGATGGGGCATCTAATTAGAGCACTGATAAGGGTACTATTGAAGCAAGCAAGAAACCAACGACAAAAATACAGAGCAGCGATTCTCCAAGTATCCGGAAAATCGCTGCTCTGCTGTCTATTTGCGATTTTTGCAATACATCGGACCCTTATATTTTTTATTGAAAAGAATTATTGGGTCATCACTTTCAAAGAAAACCTGCGTTCCCATGAAGCTCCGCCGTCTTTGGTCGCATACAAGGAAGAGTAATCAAGCTCACGGATGGCGAGCCAGCCCTCTTTATTACTAGTGAAGGAGATTACCCCGTCATAACCAGCGAGCGCGGGAAGATTAGTCCATTGCTTACCACCGTTATAAGAGCGTCCAACTGCCACTTTCTCTGCTGCTGGGGAAAACCCCACTAAAAAGGATGTGCTGTTTCCCACAAGCTGCAGGTTCCCGGGTTTCCCAGCGGCTGGCCCTTTATTGAATTCAGCCTTGCCGCTGCCTGGCGCAGGTCCGCCGCCCGCTGTTTCCTGAGCGATCACACGATTCCAACTTTTCCCCCTGTTCGCACTTTCATATAGCGAGTAGGAGGTCTGACTCATCCCCGTACCGCCATAGAGCACTACAGCGACCTGATCTCCCTTAGCGGAGATTTGTCCAAACTCGGGCTCGGCAAAAGCCGCCTTCAGTGAAAGGCTCCAAGTTCCCCCTCCATCTGTGGTCTTCATTACCCGATAGCCGCTTCCCGGCATGATTACAACCGCCCAGCCAGTATTCCGGTCACTAAAATAAGCGCCTCGTGTATTGGGTGGGGTGGAAATCTTACTCCAGCTCTGCCCCCCGTCTTTAGTGTAATACGTTGCAGCTCTCTCATAAGCAAAACCTTTCTTACTATCGATAAAATTTATTCTTTCAAAGCTGACGGCTTTGTTCGAAAGTCTCTTCCACTCCGAGCCACCGTTAGAGGTACCGATTAAATATTGAGCCTGCCCTTCCTCTACAGAAGCAAGAGCAAAGCCATGTACATTATCGGGAAAATCGAATTGTTTGAAGCTCCATTGGCCTTGATAGATCTCTTGAAAATGGCAACCTCCGTCAGAGGTACCAATCATAAATCCATTACCTGCTGCCCGTCCGGTATTCCCATTTAAAAACTGAACATCAGAAAAGCTAAGCGGTGTCGATACATCGCCTGAATGCTTGTTTTGCAGGGCCTGTAGCAAGCCGTGATCTCCCGTGCCGCAAGTCGCTGGTGCTGGTGCAGCCGCAGCATGTACAGAAGTTACAGGTGCACTCCAGCCTGAAACTATAATAAGCGTCGCCGAGAGGGCGGTTATTGTCGTCTTATAAATCCTTTTCGTCCATTTCATGATGACACCTCCTAATATGTATATACCCTTACTCACAATCTCTACTCTGTTATACCGCCAGAGAGAATACCCTATCTACCTTAAACAATCACAAAATAGAAACAATTTGTTACCCTCCATATCCCTAATGAATATCCTTCCAGATCCTTCCCCATAATATGAAAGAAAGGAGTCTGGTGCCATGACACGCGAATCAACGAATCCACCGAAACGAAAAAGCCGCTTCCGGCGTTTATTTCGGCTGCTGGCAGCCTTGATCATATTATTTGTATTAACCACCGGAGCTCTGCTCGGTTATCTATATCAAAAAGATCTTCCACCGATTAGCGATGATGTGCGCTCCAAGCTGTTTGACTCCCGTGGCAATGTTCTTGCCACCTTTACCTCAGACGGCCGCAGCCGCGAACCCGTCAAATTAAGTCAAATTTCTCCCCTGCTCATTGAAGCTACACTAGCAGTCGAGGATCGTAAATTTTATGAGCATTCCGGATTTGATCTGAAAGGGATGGCACGAGCTGTTCTTGTCAATCTGGAAGAGGGGAACCGGTCGCAGGGTGCTAGTACGCTAACTCAACAGCTCGCACGTAACCTCTACCTATCCCATGAAAAAACATGGACGCGCAAGGCTAAAGAAGCTGTCTATACGATGCAGCTGGAGATGAAATACAGCAAAGATGAAATCCTGAACATGTATTTAAATAATATCTACTATGGCCACGGTGCTTACGGCATTGAAACAGCCTCACGGATGTATTTTGGGAAATCTGCAGCGGATTTAGACCTGGCAGAGAGTACCATGCTGGCTGGAATTCCAAAGGGACCTACCTATTATTCACCATACAACCACATGGACAATGCTAAAAAGCGCCAGAGAATCATCCTGACCGTCATGGCGGATTTAGGTAATATCACTCAGGAAGAAGCCGGACAAGCCGTCCAAGAGAATTTAAGCTTCAAGCCGCAAGGACAAAAGGATACGCTTGTAGCTGCGCCTTATTTCCGGGATTATATCCGCAATTTGGCTATAGAATCGCTCCACATCAGTAATGATGAGCTGGAGCAAGGCGGACTAAATGTCTATACCACCCTAGACCCTGACATGCAGCATGCCGCAGAAAATGCCGTTGACAAAGAGATGGATCAAACTAGTGATCTGGAGACTGCGCTTGTATCCATCGATCCTCGCACCGGTTACATCAAAGCAATGGTCGGCGGAAAAAATTATCGTACCAACCAGTATAATCATGCTTTGGCCACCACACGCCAGCCGGGTTCTTCCTTTAAACCGATTATGTACTTGGCCGCACTCTCATCCAAAGAGATGACAGGACTTTCGGTCTTCAATAGTCAGCCAACGATGTTTCATTATGATAACAACCGCAAAACGTATCAGCCCCGAAACTTTGGGGATAAGTATCTGGGTGAAATTAATATGCGGCAAGCTATCGCAGCATCCGACAATATCTATGCTGTTAATACAATTATGAAGATCGGCGCGGATAAAGTAAGCGAAGTGGCTGCGAAGATGGGCATTGACAGTCCACTTCAAAGCGTACCTTCACTGGCACTGGGCACTTCACCGATCAGTCCGCTTGAAATGGCTGCGGCTTTCGCTGTAATTGGAAACAGCGGTCAGAAAATGCCGACCACAGCCATTCTAAAAATAACCGATTCAAATGGCATGGTCCTGTATGAAGCACCTCAACCCAAAGGAGTAACCGTCGTAGAACCTGCAGCTGCCTATGTACTGACTCGTTTAATGGAGGGGGTATTCGAGACTGGGGGGACGGGCAATCGGGTGGCTTCCATAATCAAACGTCCGGTAGCCGGCAAGACCGGTACTACGGATACAGATGGCTGGATGGTAGGTTTCACCCCGGAGCTATCAACGGCAGTCTGGGTTGGATACGACAAGGGGCGCGACATCGCAACTACCGACGGACGGCGTGCAGCTCCCATTTTCGCCCAATTTACTGAAAAAGCGCTGGAAAATGTCCCTCCAAAAATTTTCCCCATTCCAGATGGAGTGGTCAGCGTATACGTCAATCCGCAATCCGGTAAACTTGCTACAGCAGCATGTCCCGACAAAGAACTGGAAACCTTTATTAGTGGAACTGAGCCCACCGAATACTGCGAATTGCATGGAACTGGCGCCGCTCCTGCTGTCGATGACACACAAAGCAAGGTAGATCCTGCTGAAGAGAATCGTTCCCTATGGAAGAACATTAAACGCTGGTGGTTGAATTAGCCTCTTCATTTATATTGAAGGGGTTTTTCTTTTTTTATAAGTTATATATTGTAGTAACAACAGGATTTTTAAATTCAAATATCACTTATAGCATAAGGGATGTAACCGTTTTATTTATTATGCTTACCCCATTTTCTTAACTCACAATTACTGCTATAATAGTTATTAGAAACCAAAATATAATGATGTAAATGAGGGACATGGGATGAAGGATACAGGCATGATCCGGAGTTTAGACAGTCTTGGGAGAATTGTGGTTCCCGCAGAAATCCGTATGACGCGTAATATCGACATTGGTGATCCTATCGAATTTTTTGTTTTAGACGAAAAAATCATCGTCCTTAGGAAGTACACCTCGACAGAGTGTACATTTTGCAGAAGCCACGACCATGTCACCTACTATAAAGAGCAGTTTATTTGTAGCAGCTGTCTAAAAGAAATTGTCGATCCTGAACGCATGTCTCAATTGCCAGAGTCACGTGAGGATTTTGTTGTTGAGGCACCAGAGCACAACACCAGCATCCGAAAGTCGAAGACAGAGGAAATGTGCCAACGTCTGGAACAAGCTATTGAAGATCATCCCTATGCCAACCAAAAAGAACTTGCGGAAATCCTCGGGATTAGCCAAGCCAGAGTGAGTCAGCTCAAACGCAAGCTTAGCAGCACAAGCAAATCATAAATTAAAAAAGCTTCGACGCTCCTATTTCCGGAGGTCGAAGCTTTTTCTATATCGGATAACCCTTCTGGAGGCTCCTATACTATTCAGTCAGTGCAGCTTTAAGCTCATCTGAGGATGCATTCCACCATGTTTCATTATGAGAGATCAAAAGGGATTTGAGGGCCGATTTCTCAACGGCTCCAAGCCCTGCCACATCGATCTTGCGTTTGAGAGCTGCATCCAGCTTATTGACATGCTCGGCAAGAATTTTCCATCCGCGGCGCGCTTCTGTATCAATCCACATTTCACAGGCTGTGATTCCACCATAAAATTGAGCTTCCAATGTACGGTCTACCGCTACCCATACCACCCAAACCAGTCTTCCATTCGGTACGTCTTCACGATTCATGGAAAATTTAATTCCTTTTTCCACCTTACTCTTGGCATGCATGGCACCGATATCAATAACCGCCACATCACCATCAATAATGACAGGTGAAACGTTGTTGAGATCTATAGAGCCTGCTCCAAAGCCTTTATGTTTACTTTTAGCGTTCACAATATTTAAGGCAATCTGTTTCTTGCCCTCCGGTTGTATGTTGTCCACGAGTGCACACCCTTCCTCTTACGAATAATTTAATTTTAGCTAATAATGCGGCGATTGCAAACATATACATCCCGTAGATGCTTGTCACGGGAGGAATCACACTATGAAGTCACTGTCATTAAAGTACATCATCTTTGCGACCCTGGCCATCCTCGCGCTGCTGGGAGGAGGAATATGGGCCTTTTCAGGGGATAGCTCTACGGCTTCTGTTACTAGCTTCGCTTCAAAAGAGGCCAAGTCCTCCAGCGGCACAGCGCCTGCAGCCGTACCACAGCAGGTATTGCCTGAGAGCGCGCCCGTCCCGGCAGAGGAGGCTTTAAGCCAGCGGGTAGTCGAGTATCACATTGATGTCCAGCTTGTTCCTGACACAGAAACCTTAAAAGCTTCTGAGACAGTAACCTGGACACACCCCGGAGTAAAGCCAGTAAGTGATTTATATTTTCACATGTATCCAAATGCATTTGCCTCATCAGATACCACCTTTATGAAGGAATCCGGGGGGACGCTCAGAGGCGACAGCATGCCTGAGAACGGCTTCGGAAATATGACGCTGACCGATCTGCGCACGACAGAAGGAACTTCGCTAATGCAAAGAGTGCAATATGTCCAACCTGATGACGGCAATATCAACGATAAGACGCTCCTAAAGGTACATCTTCCTCAGCCTGTTAATGGTGGGGAAAGTGTAACACTTAAGCTTCAGTATGAAGTCCAGCTGCCCAAAATCTTTGCACGCATGGGTGCTTCAGGTAACTTCGTTATGGCTGGGCAATGGTTCCCTAAGCTTAGTGTATACGAGCCGAGGGGCACACGCGGAGTTAAAGAAGAAGGCTGGGACCTGCATCAGTATCACGGAACCTCTGAGTTTTACAGTGATTTTGGCATCTTTAATGTAACGATTGCCGTCCCTTCCAACTATACGGTGGCTGCGACCGGATTTCCTGTAAAAAATGCCAAGCTCAAACAAGATCAGAAAATATATCAGTTCTACGCCGATGATGTCCACGATTTCGCTTGGGCCGCATCCCCTGATTTTACAGTAGCTGAGGAAGCCTTCTCTACGCCGGAGGTGCCTGGAGTACGAATTAAGGTGTATCTCGACCCACTACACAAAGATTTAAAAGAGCGTTACCTTCAGGCTGCCAAGGCTGCCCTGACCTACTTCAGCAAATGGTATGGTCCTTATCCCTACTCTACGCTGTCTATTGTCGTCCCACCTAAGGAGGGCAACGGTGCTGGAGGAATGGAATACCCTACCCTTATTACAGCCTTTGGGGCCGCGGATTCTTCTCCAGATACCTCACTTGAAAGAACCGTCATTCATGAAATCGGCCATCAATACTTCTACGGTATGGTAGCCAGTAATGAATTCGAGGAGGCCTGGCTGGATGAAAGCTTCACTTCCTATGCCGAAGACAGACTTATGGAGCAAGAATACGGTATCAAGTCTAATTTGCCTTTACAGGCCAGCCTGGTAACTATACCTGAGCCGTTAAATCTGGAAACGTGGAAATATGCAGGGGCGGATTCCTATAGCCGAAATGTTTATATCCGCGGCAAGCTTGTACTTAAAGATATCGAACACCAGGTAGGTACCAAAGCAATGAACAACATCATGTCCTCCTACGCTCGTAAGTTCCGTTTCGAGCATCCTGCTACGTCAGATTTTCAGAAAGTCGTTGAGAAGGTAACCAAAAAACCATGGCAGGCCTATTTCGATGATTACATTTATGGTGATGGAGCGCCTGACTTCTCAGTAGATACGATTACTTTTAAAAAAAATAACAGCGGCGATGCCCCAAGCTACGAATCATTAGTGAAGATTTCAAACAAAGGGAGCCATTACGTTGATGTTCCCGTGAAATTCACATTCGCCGACAGCTCTTCGGTGCAGCGGGTCTGGAACGGTGAAGGAGCAGAGACTACGTTTCAATTGTTAAGCGATAAGCCTCTTCTCTCTGCTGAGATTGACCCTGAACATTCCATCTTATTGGAGAGCAAACATCTAAACAACTTTAGGCTGGCGGAAATAGAGCCCAAGACGCTCTCTCGCTGGACATTAAGTGTAACTAAACTACTTGAAACCGTGCTCGGAACTCTTGTCTGGTGAGGTGAATGATTGTGAGAACATCGATAACCCGCGGCTGGCAAAGCATGAAGGAGCAATTTTATATTTTAATTCTGCTCTTCATCTACCGACTGCTCTGGGGCTACTTTATGTATGGTTTCATCCGATCTGCTATTATTCCAATTCTACTGCGCTATCCGGATAAAGACGCCGGAGGCAGCGGTATGGGCAGACTGTTATATTATATCGAGGGACAGTTCAGCTTGAATACGGACCCTGCGATACGCACTTGGTTATGGATGCTTCTGGCGCTTGTTGTCTTGCGACTTCTGCTTTCCCCTTTCATAAGGGCAGGATTGCTGCATGAGCTCCACCAGGAGCGAAAGGGCGAGCGTGGACTGTTCTTTTTCCCTGGCATGAAGATCTATGGACTACCTGTCTTAGTCTTTAGCCTAATCGAATGGGTGCTGACCCTGCTGCCGCTTTACTGGCTTGCTCCAAAAATGTACGGGCTGTTCTTATCCTCTTTGTTTAACTACGCTTTGTTACTTCATTTAGTACCATACGTATTGGCATGGCTTATATATATTTTTATCGTGCGCCTGTTTCTTCTATATATGCAGTTTGGTTACACCGGCGGTACAGGAATGTTCTCCTCACTGTTCATCTGCTTGCGGTCACTGATTCCTGCTATAGGTGTTTCCATTGTACTTGGTGCGGGAGGCTTGCTCTTACTGCTAGTGTGCGGACTGACGGGTCTGTTCTGTCCCGGCCTACCGGCACTTATAATACGGCAAATCTCACCACTACCTTCTACGCTCTTAAAAATGTGGGGAATCTCTGCACAATATCATCTATGGCGTAGCAAAGCATTTCCACAATAAATCAACCTTATTTGACATAATAAAAAGGTCCCAATTCCTGTATTTAGGAGCTGGGACTTTTTCTCAATACGGATAACTTAAGAGTATTTGCAAAATCGTAAAAGCTCTGTTACAATAAGTCCTGTGCTATTAGTAACAATTTTGTAATCAATTGAAACGATTCCTACATAACTAAATGTATTTATCGTAAGTGTAACTGTCGAAACGTCATTCTCTGGTGCTTAACACGCCTAATTCCTTTGCACCGGGAAGTGGGGGAACCATATTTTGGGTGAATTGATCTCGCTTTACAGGGATCATAGGGAATCTTCTACCGAACCCTTAAGCTAACCTCGCAGGCCTTGGAAGGAGTACATCTTTTGAAAAGACATAATTTAAGAAAAAAATGCGTCGCTGCGGCGCTAGGACTTGTAATGGCGTTATCTATTGGTGGAGGAAGCGCCTTTGCCGACTCTAAAATGGACTCTGTAATCTCAAAGACTATTGGAGTTGCCTATAAAACCGGAGGTACAAGCACTGCCGGATTTGATTGCTCTGGATTTACAAAGTATGTATTCAAGAATGTGGGTCTTACTTTACCTCGTACATCAAAAGCTCAATATAGCGTTGGAACTGCTGTATCCAAAAGCAATCTGCGTTCTGGTGATCTAGTGTTCTTTAACACACTTGGCAATGGAGTATCCCATGTCGGCATTTATGTTGGAAACGGAAAATTCGCACAATCGTCCTCTTCGCGTGGAGTGACCATCACTTCACTCAGTCAGGCCTACTGGGCCAATCGTTATGTTGGCGCTAAAAGAGTAATGAGTACTTCAGCTTATCAAGCTGTAGCCTTCGATTGAAACCTTCCTCACAACTATAACCTCATAATTACAACTATATGAACCTGAATCTGATTATGCCCGTAATCAAATTCGGGTTTTTCTTTTTTCCATAATATATTTTTACACTATTAGAGCCCAATTGAAACACGTTTATTTGATAAAAATTGCAATTATATTAAAAATTAGGTCATTATTAACGCTTACATATGCCTTTCTACCGTAAAAATGCCAATTTTTCTGCATTAATATGTTAAAAACGATTGCCAAGCGGCTTTCTGTTTGTTACAATTAGCGCAGTGAGATTTTAGTAACATTTTTGTAATCATTAAGTTGTTATTTACAAAGGTTTTGTCATGTATTGATTACAAGCTAATCCTAATCAACAGTATGAGCCGAGTTTCCTAACTATTAGGAAAACGGGGGAACCAACTTTGGGTGAATTGACCTCCATTATATAGAGGGGTCATAGGGGACCTTCAACCGAACCCTTAAGCTAACCTCGTAGGCATTTGGAAGGGGTATACACTTTTGAAGAAGAAGTTAGCAGCAGCAGTACTAAGCTTTTCCATCATCCTCACCATCGGAGCAGGAAGCGCTTTCGCAGATTCCAAAATGGATAAAGTGATTGACAAGGCCATCGGTACTAAATACGTATCCGGCGGTATATCCACTAACGGATTTGATTGCTCCGGATTTACAATGTATGTGTTTGATAAGATTGGCATTAACCTTCCACACCAATCAGGTTCCCAATATCAAATGGGCACAGCAATCTCCCGTGATGATATAAGAGCCGGAGATCTTGTATTCTTCAATACAAGTGGCAAAGGTGTCTCCCATGTCGGCATTTATGTCGGTGAAGGTAAGTTCGCACACGCTTCTACCTCACGCGGTGTTACGATTAGCTCTCTGAGTGATAGCTACTACGTGAAACGCTACGTTGGTGCCAAGCGCATTATGAGCACAGACGCTTACCAATCGGTTGCTGCTGAATCGGAAGACAATGATGATGTGCAATAAGTAACGTACATAGGCTCTTTTCCAAGGTAACTCTTGGAGGAGAGCTTGTTTTTTTGTCTTATTACTTATTTACCCCTCTCATAATTTGTAAAACATTTCTCTCATATAAAGTTTCTGAGTCGAACCTCCCCCATTTTGTATATAATTAGTAATATAGCAATGTCCTCGTGAAAGGAGATCGATGACTTTATGATAAATCCCTCGGTAACTTTTCATGTAGTTCCTATGGAGGCAATTCACGGAGAAGCTATTTGTAAGTGGAGCTATACGCCTCCATATAATATTTATGGCTGGATGCCGTGGGAGCAGATGCAGGCTCTTGGCATCGAGTTTGGTGATCCGCAGCTCCGGGAGGAACAATATATCTCCATATTAAATGAACAAGAGGTATTGTGCGGATTCGCACAGTTGTTCCCGATGGAAGGAGTCGTTCGTTTAGGAGTTGGGATGCGCCCCGATCTATGCGGCCATGGTTTAGGCAAACTATTCGTGGATGCCATCGTCCAGACAGCCTTGAATCGTTATCCTGATCGTGAGATAGATCTAGAAGTCCTGACCTGGAACCAACGCGCCATACGAACTTATCAAAAATGTGGATTTACGATTACAGATACGTATGAACGCCGCACACCTACAGGAGATAAACCTTTTTATTGCATGGTCTATGACAAATGATATTAAATACCATATATTTCATAAGAATGATTGTATTCTCGTTCATTTTTTTGTCACAAACCCTATGATAACGCTTCACCATAAGCTATAATGTAGGGAGCAGCTTACATAGAAGGGACGAATTGGGATGCAGAAATGGATCATGAGCGGTTTGTTTTTTGCCGCCTGTGCCTTTGCGGTAGTACTCATGTTTACACTTCCGGGTAAAGAAGAGGTAGCGGAAGAAAATAAGCCCACGATGCCGGTAGTTCAACTGGACGCAGCAAAGGCAGAAGCAACCGTGAAAGCCAGCTGTATCACCTGTCACGGCGATCAGCTTCAAGGTGGAGTTGGACCAAGTCTTCAGAATGAAGGCGGCCAGCATGACGCTGAGGAAATCTACAGCATCGTCACTAAAGGACGTGGTCAAATGCCTTCCTTTAAGGAGAAGCTAGCGCCTGAAGAGATCGCCAACGTCGCACTCTGGCTCTCAGAGAAAAAGTAACCCATCAAGCAACTAAAAACGCCCGTGTATGAGATAGGTGACTATCTATGCACGGGCGTTTATTTTATGATTTTGGCTAAACTAGTGATTTTTTTCAAAGGCTTCATTAAATTCATGCGCCGCTCGAAGATCTAGAGCCGTAATCCCATCTTCTTCATTAGATTCAAGTCGCAGGGTAACTGTTTTATAATCAATCGTAATATGTGGATGATGATCGAAGGCTTCAGAAATCGTGGCTACTTCATCAACGAAAGCAATGCCCTTCATATATTGGCTGAACATATATTTTCGCACCATAACATTATTATCCAGCTTCCAGCCCTCCAGCTTAGTGATCTCCTCACGCAGTTCCTCTTCCGTAAATAACAATTCGTTTCCTCCCTTACAAAAAATTGCAGTAAAGTGCGCAGTTCCCTTTACTTGACTTAGGCGTTAAACAAAACATCCCTTAGCTTCTGAGGTCCAAGGGATGTGCCAGGATAAAGGCGATATTTTCGATTTAATGTATTCACAAATCCCAGCGATTATAACTCGGCTTTATCAATTTTAACACGGGCTACTAACTACGGGCAAATTACGTCCCGACGTCTCCTCAACCTAAATCAAAACCACTGAAGCCAAATCCTCTTCGCCAACTAAAATATTAATGCGGTGCGTGTCCTTATCGTAAATAATTACGCCGCTCCCCACTTCAATCATAGGTTCATTACCCAACGCGAAGAAAAGATCCTCAGCCAATGCTTCCCATACCTCCAGCTTTGATTCTTGGGGTAGTTCCTGCCACTCGTCCGGATCCATCTCGAAAAATAAATATCCATCGGAAATTCGTCCGACGGCTTCGGTCAAATCCGTTAGAATTTCACCGTAATCTCTACCATGCTTTACACCCACGTATATCACTCCGTTTTCTTCACAGATGAATAATTACTTACCTTATCCATTATAGCCGAAAAAATGACTTCACAAAAAACCGAATGATGTCGATAAATAAGAATATACGTTAATTCGGTTTCGCACAGAGTGCCCTGCCGCTGTTTCAAGGATGATATACGCGGCATTGTCGGAACACATCTTAAATCTCACGGACGAGGTGCAAAATGGAAATTTCAACAATAATTGGTTTAATTTTTGGTTTGGTTGCTGTAATCTGGGGCATGATCCTCAAGCACGCTCCACTTCATGCTTTGGCCACACCTGCTGCTTACGTTATTATCTTGGTGGGTACGGCAGCTTCTATTTTCATGGCTTTTCCTTTCAACGAGGTCAAAAAGATTCCAAGTCTGTTCAAAATGATTTTTATCAAAAAGAAATTAATCAGTAAACCCGAATTAATCACTATGTTCATGGAATGGGCTTCTATCACACGGCGTGAAGGTCTGTTGGCTCTAGAATCAAAGGTCGATGAAATAGAAGATAACTTCCTCAGGAATGGCATGCGGATGATCATTGATGGAAATGATCAGGATTTTGTCCGCGATGTCCTCATGGAGGATATCCACGCCACAGAGGATAGACATAAAGCAGGAGCGCTCATTTTCTCACAGGCAGGTATGTATGCTCCTACCCTTGGGGTGCTCGGGGCGGTTATCGGCCTCATCGCCGCTCTGGCTGATATGAGTGATATGAACAAATTGGCTGCGGCAATCGGGGCTGCCTTCATCGCCACTTTGCTAGGTATCTTTACAGGTTACGTATTATGGCATCCTATTGCCAATAAGCTGAAACGTCTCTCCAAACAAGAAATCGAAGTTCGAATGATGATGGTCGAAGGTCTTTTGTCCATACAGTCCGGTGTATCTACTATTGCCATCAATCAGAAGCTTGCTGTATTCCTAACACCTTCGCAACGCGTTAAGTTAAATGAGAAGGACGGTGGATCAGGTGAGCAAAAAGACTAGACACGAAGAGCATGAAGAACATGCCGATGAATCGTGGCTGTTACCTTATTCCGACCTCATGACTCTTCTGGTGGCTCTGTTCATCGTTATGTATTCTATGAGCGCAACGGATGCCAAGAAATTTGAAGAGATGAGTCAGGCCTTCAGTTCCGCACTTAATGGCGGTACAGGTATTCTTGAAGAGCGGGCAGCAATGCCTAGTAAGACTCAAGAAGATCTGGGGAAAAATGATAAGATGGGTAGCTCTACTTCCAAGAAAGCTGAAGAAGCAGAAATGGCAAAGCTACGACAAAAGGAACAAGAGGATTTAGAGAAGCTTAAGAAACAATTCGATCAATATATTAAGAGCAACGGTCTAACGGATCTGCTCAGTACGAAGCTTAATCAATCTCAGCTAATGATTACGATCAGTGATAACGCATTGTTCGCCTCTGGCCAAGCCATTGTTAAGGATGATTCGCGGCAATTAGCTAAATCCATCTCAACGATGCTGCAACAATTCCCGGATTATGATGTAGTAGTGCAAGGGCACACCGACGATATTCCGATTTCTAATAGCAACTATTCATCCAACTGGGATCTGAGTGCGGATCGGGCACTTCAGTTCATGAAGATTTTGCTGCAGAACACGAATCTAAATCCGCGCAAATTTAGTGCGATTGGATACGGCGAGTATCATCCTATTTCGGATAATGACACAGCTACCGGCCGAAGCAAGAATCGCCGGGTAGAGGTTTCCATTATTCGCAAATATCAAGAATCCAAAGAGTTTACAGGGATTGTTCCCTCTGCTGAATAAGTGATTTCGTAAGGTAATAAAAAGAGCTGTCCAAAGGTCTTAGACCCTGGACAGCTCTTTTTTGTTGCGAGTACTACATTCTATATGGACCTGTAACATTGTAATAACATTCCTACAGTAACTCGTAGTTCAGCGTAGCTCCAAGCTCTTTCTTCTCATCAGCAGACAGCTCCCGCCATTCTCCCGTTTGCAATGCCCCCAGGCGAATATTCATAATCCGAATGCGTTGCAGCTTTCGAACCTCATAGCCAAAAGCGCTGCACATACGACGAATCTGACGATTTTTGCCCTCTGTCAAAATAATACGGAAGACACGCTCCGTAATACGCGTGACCTCACAGGGCAGTGTCTTCTCACCTAATATTTTCACACCGCTGGACATGCCGGTAATAAACGAAGGCGTAATGGGTCTGTCCACGGTAACCACATATTCTTTTTCATGCCGGCCTTCCGCCCGTAAAATTTTATTAACGATGTCGCCATCATTAGTAAGCAAGATTAATCCTTCCGAATCCTTATCGAGACGACCAATCGGGAATATACGTTCATGATGACCTACAAAATCGACAATATTCCCCTTGATATGCTGTTCTGTGGTTGATGTAATCCCTACCGGCTTGTTTAGAGCAATGTAGACCGTCTGGCTTGAGGTTTCAAGCGCTATACCATCTATTCGCACATCATCGCCCGGAACAGCCTGACTGCCCAGCACAGCAGGCTCTCCGTTGATCGTAACTCTGCCGGCATCCACAAGCTTGTCTGCTTCTCGGCGTGAACAGTACCCTGTCTCACTGATGAATTTATTAATTCTCACGTTGTTCTTCACTCCGTTCATCCTTAATGTTAAGCCAAGGTGTACCCCCTCCAGCTGCAGGCAGCTTAATCATAACGGTTGTCCCCCGGCCAACTTCACTTTGTATTTCCAAATGACCCTTATGAGCCTGAATAATACGCTGGCTAATCATTAACCCAAGACCAGTCCCCGATTCCTTATTCGTGAAGAACGGTTCACCCAGCTTAGGCAGCACGTCCTCTGGAATCCCTTCACCCTGATCTTTGATTACTATAAAGACGCAATCCACAGAGTTCCACAGTTCCATTGAAATGACGCCACCCTCAGGCATAGCCTCAATTGCATTTTTAACAATATTAATGAATACCTGCTTCAGCTGGTTCTCTTCACAATGTACAGTAGCAGGTTGTTCAGAGAATTTCGTACCAAATTGAATATCATGTAGATGAGCCAGACTATCCAATAGAGAAACTACATCACCTAATATGTAGCGAAGATCTTTTTCCTGAAAATGAACGGCTTGCGGCTTAGCCAGGATTAAAAATTCACTGACAATAAGATTAATCCGCTCCAGCTCGGATAACATCAGCTCTACATGAAGCGGAACCAAGAGCTCCTTCTCCTGTTGAAGCTGTAGAAATCCTTTTAATGTGGTAAGAGGGTTACGAATCTCATGAGCTACTCCTGCGGCCAATTGGCCGACCGTAGTTAGTTTCTCAGAGCGTCTAAGCAGCTCCTCCATTCGATTGCGTTCCGTCATATCACGAGAAACGTGAATAAAGGAATGGGGATAACCCTCTTCATCTCGAATTATCGAGGTACTAACGCTAACCTCAACTAATGATCCGTCCCGTTTAAGTCTCACTGTCTCGATCGGCGGCAGAACTGCACCATTTCTTAACGCGTCCAGCCGCTCTTCCTCTTGCTTAAGCGCTGTCGCGGGTACAAGATATGGCATATTGCCGATCACTTCTGTTGCACTCCATCCATACAGCTCCTCAAAGGCCCTGTTAGTGCTAGTGATTCGTCCCTCCATATCCAACGTATGAATCGCATCAGACGTACCGTTAATTACGGATTCCAAATGCTCCTTAACCGCCCGGTTCTCTTCCAGCGTCTGCTTAAGACGATTGGTGCGTTGCATAAGATGAGAAGTCATAGCGTTAATCCGCAAGGCTAATTGACCTAACTCATCACGAGAGGTTACCTTTAATGGAGGTTCGAACTTACCTCGCGCTACATCATTGACTTTGGCAAGTATAGCCTGAATTGGACGAGTAACAAAACCTGAAAGTATGTAACTACATAGCAAAAATAATGCCAGCAACAACAGAGACGTAGTCAAATAATTGGCTAATTGTTCATGAACTACGGATGAAATCACAGAATAATCCAAAACTACACCGATTACGTAGGGCTCCATTTTAGGATTCTGAATAGGGATGAAGCTTTTAAGCACTCTTTTCCCATGTACCCTCGTCTCCAGTGTAACTGGCTTCTGCTTCTGCTGAGCTAATAGAATGGCCGCTTTATCTTGCTCCACATTACCATAAGTATAGGTACCGAACTTAATTGGGCGGTTGCCAAGTTTCTTTTTAAATGCATCGCTTCCATCGCCCGCCATACTCGCTAAACCAAATGTTGTTGGATTAAATCCTGTAAGCTCTAAAATCCCTGGATTAACTTCTTTGGTTCGCTCTACAATTTGATCGGGATTGGTGATTTTGACATATTCACTAGCCGCAGTATTGAGAATAACAGGATTAATGATGTAATTGCTTGCTTCATCATGATAATAACCCCACTTCTCAATGAAATCGGGATTGTAGGTTGAATATTCAAATGGGCCTGACCAAAAATGATCCAATGCCTGACCTTGTCCCACAGTGACTTCCTGATTATCAAATAACTCCAAAAGGGCAAGGTACCAGTACCCCCAACCTTGAGTGGACATTCCAATATCAATAGGATTTGATGCCTTTGTCACCACGATATCATTATCAGTCTTTACCAGAATTGAAATATTAGACACGCCCAACTTGGAAGTTAGGGCCTTAAGTTGAGCATTGGTTATATTCTTATAATCCGGACCCAATTCCTTAGAGGCAAAGATGGCAGCCATTCTTAAGTTATGCGCAATTTGATATTCTACATAGTTAGAGCTATAGTTACTTTGTTCTACAGAAACAGCCATTTGCATAGCGGTGATCTGCATATTATTTACGTTTTCATTTCTTAGATTATTCTGAGCGGCATAAAGGTTAAATGTCAGGTTTAATGCTAAAATTAGCAGTACCGCTCCAAAAATAATAGCAGATAGTTTTGTCTTTATGGACAAACTGTTATTCACCTCTTATCCACTGGTAAATCCTTGCGGAGCCTATAATAAACATCATACCTTTTGCCCCCTCATTTGAAAAGGACATTTAAAACAAGCCTATTAATTCACGAAATATTGAAATTCAAAAGGTGTTTCTCTACAATATATAAGAAACCATCCACATCTTATGCACATATAAACAAATTATTAAAGTCTGATGTGTACAAAAATGTGTATAAGTAGGCTGTTATCCACAGAGTTATACACATTTTGTTAAGAACGAATATTTGTTCGTTGTACAATGGTTACAGAAGAAGGGAAGATGATCTTGAATATTAAAGCCAATGAATCGCCAGAAGATATACAAGCGGTTCATGAATATTGGATGAGGCAGGCGATCGCAGAAGCACGTAAAGCTGAGGCATTAGGTGAGGTTCCTATTGGCGCTGTCATTGTTCGACATGGTGAAATTATAGGACGTGGATACAATTTACGAGAAACGACAATGGATTCGACAGCCCATGCAGAGATGGTAGCCATTCGTGAGGCCAGCAATGTCATGAAATCTTGGCGTCTGCTGGATTGCCAGCTGTACGTCACCCTAGAACCTTGTCCGATGTGTGCAGGAGCAATAGTGCAGTCCAGAGTGCCTCTCACGGTATATGGAACGCCTGACCCTAAAGCTGGATGTGCCGGGACCCTCATGAACTTGCTTGAAGAACCGCGATTTAATCATAGAACTGAGGTAATACAGGGTGTTTTACAAGAAGAATGTGCAGATCTACTCACCTCCTTCTTTCGCCGTTTACGTAAAAAGCCAATAAAACAAAAGGAGGACTCCTAAATGACCCTTACTCTATATCATACCTCTCAAGGCATCTATATTTCTCCACTTGAGCTTAAGGATGCACAGAGCCTGCTGGAGCTTCGTTTAAATAACCGGGTAACCCATGAACCGTTTGAGCCAAAACGTGATGAGCACTTCTTTACCCTGGAGAGTCAACAACAGATCATCAATCAGCGTATTGAGGACGCCCTAAAGGACAGAGCTTATATGTTCGGTATTTATCTGCTGGATGGACAGCTAATCGGTCAGATCACATTGTCCAACGTCTCACGAGGTATAGCACAATATGCTGATTTAGGATATTTAATGGATCATCGGATGCAAGGACAAGGTTATATGACAGCAGCAGTCGGATTAGTCCTTGGCTATGCGTTCCGGGCCTTAGGTCTACATAGAGTTCAAGCAGCTATTTTATTGCATAATGAAGCTTCCCGAAGAGTCCTGGAGAAGAGTGGGTTCAAACCTGAAGGGATTGCCCGTCAGTATCTTAAAATAAATGGACAGTGGCAGGATCACCAAACCTACGCAATCTTAACCGAAGATGTGCTGACTGAGGAACGGAAATAAGATTCTGCATTGTCGCAGGAATGAGTGCTACTTTTTTTCCTAAAAAAAGACCCGCATGGGCGTATAATATACGCATCATGCGGGTCTTAATCTTGCGAACTGGGATTAATAAGTTCCCATACCACCGAATTCTTCTCCAAGTTGATCCATTGTAATTACATCATCACCTTGAGGGATACCAATCTTGAATACCGGCTTCTCGTTGATCTTACTGTATTGGCCCGTTCCATTTACTGAGAAGGCTACTTTTGTGCCATCTTCCGGATCATTAACTTTAACATCCATCAATAAATCCTGATACACAGCGTATCCATCTTTATTGATCGCAGTATTATAGTGGAACTGGTTGATGGTAAGGTACTTATCAAGATCAGCTAAGCCCTTATCCAATTCAGTTCTAGCTTCACCTGATGTCAGTTCTTCTTTAGCCTTAGCTAGATCTGCATCTTTAATCTGCAGCATATCCTTGTATTCTTCCTTGCTTACGATATCAATGATTTTAGGCAGGGCATTATTCACCAAGATAGTGATTGCTTCTTTAACATTATCGTTAGTCACTTGGAACTGAACGACTTGTTTAGCTTCCACGCCTTCTGGTAAATTAGCATCTTTGGGATCAATCTCGTTAAAATATTTTTCTTCGTCATATTCAGCTAGGACAGCGTCCACCACTTCATTAGACAGCTTCTGCATTTTCTGAGTATCCATCGTACTTGGGTTAAATTCTGCACCCTCCTGCTCTGCCAACGCCTTCAGATCAACCTCTACAAACTTATTGAGGATCGTCTCAGGAATCGGTACGAAAGGAATAGATGGAATCTTAACATACAACTTCTCGGCAGTCATTACCATAGGAACATTAAAGCTCATGCTCATATCGCCCTTCAGATTCAGAACCATAGTTAGTTCTGTCTGCATTGGCTCTGCTTGATATACCCCATCAACGGTAATATCAGCATTCTTAAGCATACTAAGTACCTGTGTAGTCATTGCAGCAGATTCAGCGTCAGAAGTCTCGATCGTAAGATCGTTGATCGTGAATTTACTCTTCATCTCATAAGATGACATTGTAGTCGCTTTAGTAGCGGCTGATTTTAAGGCCTCTTTTGGCGCCTCCTGTTTACTTGCACATCCCGGCAGAATTACTGCTGCTGTAAGCAGCAATGCAGCGGCCGACAAACCCCACTTTTTGTTCATTATTGTTCTCCTCTCCCATTGTAAAAGAAATCTCTCCCCCTCCTATGATAAACCATTTGTAAAAATCAAGAAACACTTCTTTAAAATTCTTAACGTTTTTATTTGTTAACCTTGTGGATTATGGTGGTCAACATGGTTCGCTTGTTTCACCTTTTTAGAACCTGAAAGCGGTTCTGGACCTGAAGGTGTATGGTCTTTTCTCCGCTCACCACTTGTTGGCTCTGCCCCAGGAACAGGGATACTTTTTGGTTTCGACATTTTCATTCCTCCTAAGGATTGGTCAAGTTCTGAAGAGCCTGAGCACATTCATGAATTTGCCGTGAGTATTGCTGTGCCAGCTGCTGTACGGCATCACTACGCTCATCAATATGGAGACCGCTCTGTTCCACATCCAGCAGATCCACTGCCACTTCTCTGCTATCTACATACTTGCAGCGAAAATCCAATGAATAGCCTTGATGACCTGCCGCATTAAAATGAATCAGCAAGCTATTCGGATCCCCATTATCCGCCAGCACACTGAAACTATCCCCATCATCCATCAACGCCGGCAAACGCTCCTGCCAGGCTGAGACAAGCTTATGCTGATCAACTTCTAATGATCTATCCATGATTATGATCATCCTCCTTCTCTAATACATTGCGGAGAAATGAAGCTTTTTATTCTCAATAGAACTCGGTCTACCAAACAAAACAAAAAACCGTCCCCCAGAGGGAACGGTTTCTATCTAATTATTCTTTAAGTTCATAAAGGAATGGCGGAGAGGATGGGATTCGAACCCATGTGGGCTTGCACCCTAACGGTTTTCAAGACCGCCCCGTTATGACCGCTTCGGTACCTCTCCAAATGCATTTAAATTTCACATGCATTAGGATTGTACCATACTATGCAAAGAAAAAGCAACTATATCTTTAAATAGTTTTTGGTTGTATCGATTTTACATTGCGCATATAAGGTTGTAGGCATTCTGGAATCAGAACACTGCCATCCTCTTGCTGATAATTCTCAAGAATTGCAGCAACTGTACGTCCAACCGCCAAAGCAGAGCCGTTCAGCGTATGAACAAATTCAGGCTTCGATTTTGGATCCTTACGGAAACGAATATTTGCCCGGCGCGCTTGGAAATCTTCTGTATTTGAGCAAGAGGAGATCTCACGGTACATCCCACTCTCAGGCAACCACACTTCCAAATCGTACGTTTTAGCGGATGTGAAGCCCATATCAGCCGTACATAACCCAAGTACACGATAAGGCAGTCCTAACAGCTGCAGCACACTTTCAGCATCTGCTGTCATTTTTTCTAATTTCTCATAAGAGGATTCAGGGGTGGTGAGCTTCACCAACTCTACCTTGTTGAATTGATGCTGGCGAATCAAACCGCGAGTATCACGGCCCGCCGAGCCCGCCTCAGAACGGAAACAAGAGCTGTAAGCTACATGGTATTTAGGCAGGTCAGCTGCCGTCAAAATCTCTTCGCGATAGTAGTTCGTTACCGGTACTTCAGCTGTAGGAATCAAATAGTATTCGGTATCCCGCAGCTTGAACAGATCCTCTTCGAATTTAGGCAGTTGTCCTGTACCATACAAGCTGTCTTTGTTCACAATGTAAGGCGGCAGCATTTCCTCATAGTTATGCTCACCACTGTGAAGATCCATCATAAAGTTAATCAGCGCCCGTTCTAGACGTGCTCCAAGTCCTTTATAGAAAACAAACCGGGATCCTGTAACCTTTGCTGCAGCTTCAAAATCAATAATATCAAGCTGCTGCGCAAGCTCCCAATGTGATTTCGGAGTGAATCCGAATTCTTTGGGCTCCGACCAGCGGCGTAATTCAACGTTATCATCCTCAGATTTCCCTACTGGAACTGAATCATGAGGAATATTAGGGATATTCATAGTAAGATCAGCAATCTGAGCTTCCAGTTCACGTACTTCATCATCAAGCTCTTTAATTCGGTCAGATACTGTACGCATTTCTGTAATTAGATCATCTGCTGGCTCACCGTTCTTTTTCTTTTTCGCTACTTCACCTGAAACTGTATTACGACGGTTCTTAAGACCTTCGGTTTCTTGCAGTAATTCACGTCGACGCAAATCAAGTTGTGGAAAATCAGCAATTAAATCCAGTGATTTGCCCCGTTTTTCTAAAGCCTCTTCCACTCTTGCGTAATCACTACGTAGTATTTTTACATCTAACACAAAGTTTCCCTCCTGAAAACAGCCTAAACTCTTTCAAAATGCTGATTACAGCTTTGAAAGAGTCAGAATGTTCTTTATATGCGATTTTGTTGTTGGACTTCCCTATTCGCCTCTACCATATCGGCAAAATATTGGTGCAGTCTGAAATCATCGGTCAGTTCTGGATGAAAAGAAGACACCAGCAAGTTCCCTTCGCGCGCGGTTACAATCTCATCATTATAGACTGTAAGCACATCAACTCCCGGTCCTACCTCGTTGATAAGCGGTGCACGTATAAATACAGCACGAACCGGCTCATCAATGCCTTTAACCTCCAGATAACATTCAAAGCTTTCCCGTTGGCGGCCGAATGCATTCCGGGCTACGGTAATATCCATCAGCTCCAAATGTCCCGGTTCACCACCGGCAATTTTTTTGGCCAGCACGATCATACCCGCACATGTGCCAAAAATAGGCTTACCCTGATCAGAAAAATCACGGATGGCTTCTATGAAACCATATTTCCGCATTAGCTTTCCAATCGTTGTACTTTCTCCGCCGGGGATAATCAGGCCTTCAACTTCTTCTAGCTGCTCCACACGCTTGATAGGCACGCCTTCTGCACCGGTCTTCTCTATACTAACAATATGCTCCGTAACAGCGCCTTGAAGCGCCAATACTCCTATCTTCATCCTACAACCTTCTCTCTATTAACGGCCACGCTCCGACATACGTTCAGCCGGGGTGAGAGTTGCAATATCAATCCCCTTCATTGGTGCACCAAGGTTCTTGGATACTTCAGCAATCAGTTTGTAATCAGTATAGTGTGTAGTGGCTTCAACAATCGCACGCGCAAATTTCTCAGGATTGTCCGACTTAAAAATACCCGAGCCTACGAATACACCATCAGCACCCAAATGCATCATAAGAGCAGCATCGGCAGGAGTAGCTACACCCCCAGCGGCAAAGTTAACAACCGGCAGTTTGCCAAGCTCATGTACTTCGAGCAACAGCTCGTAGGAAACTCCCAGGTTCTTTGCTTCATTATATAGCTCGTCCTTGGACAAATTCGTTACTTTACGGATTTGACTGTTGATAAAGCGCATGTGACGCACAGCCTCAACAATATTGCCTGTTCCTGGTTCACCTTTTGTACGGATCATGGAGGCACCTTCGTTAATACGTCTCAATGCTTCTCCCAGATCCTTCGCTCCACATACAAAAGGAACGGTGAACTCATGTTTATCAATATGGAATACTTCATCAGCAGGAGTAAGAACTTCACTCTCATCCAAGTAATCAACACCCAAAGATTCTAGAACTTTCGCTTCTACATAATGGCCGATACGAGCCTTAGCCATAACAGGGATACTTACCACTTTGAGAACCTCTTCTACAATTGTAGGATCGGCCATCCGTGCTACACCGCCAGCTGCGCGAATGTCAGAAGGTACGCGTTCCAGAGCCATAACAGCAACTGCACCAGCAGCCTCAGCAATTTTTGCTTGCTCTGCATTCATGACGTCCATAATGACGCCGCCTTTTTGCATTTCTGCCATGCCTCTTTTAACTCGCGATGTACCTGTTTCCATGTCCTAACCCCCCGAATGATCTATCTTAATCTAACTTGTAATTTTACCCCAATGAAGGGGAATCTACAACCCATTTACTCGGATTTACTGCTGATTTCGACACCAAACTGCATTAGAACAAGTTCTTGATCCCTGAAAATAAATCACCGAAGAAATCGCCAATCGCTCTAAGGAACAACTTGAACCAGCCAGCTTTCTCAGCTTCCTCTACAGTGATCAGATTAACTGTTTTCTCCTGTGCTGCTTGCATGCCTTCAGCCTTGTAGGAATAAGTAACTTTACCTACTTTAGAGGATTGGGCTATAGGAGCAACCAAAGTTGCAGGGTCATTTGTTACAACAGTTGTAGTAACTTCAGGAGAAACCGTTCCCTTGGGAACAATGAAAGAAACTCCTTCATCAGTAACTATAGAAACATCTTTATTCTTGCCTTTCAGTACCGGAACTGTTTCCGTGCCAGCAATAACAGCCTTCGGAGCTACAACCTGTTTGATTTCAAAGTTGTTAAACCCGTAGTCGAGCACTTTTTTAGTTTCTGTGAATCGATGTGCCTCTGAATTAGCACCCATAACAACACTGATTAGACGCATTCCATCACGCACAGCAGTACCTGTAAAGCAGTTACCTGCATTTGTGGTATGGCCAGTCTTCAGTCCATCTAGACCTGGATAAGCATATGCCTTAA
The DNA here is from genome assembly GCF_038002705.1 of Paenibacillus sp. FSL H7-0716. Classification (NCBI taxonomy): domain Bacteria; kingdom Bacillati; phylum Bacillota; class Bacilli; order Caryophanales; family Paenibacillaceae; genus Paenibacillus; species Paenibacillus sp. FSL H7-0716. Next base: position 2,791 of record NZ_JBBODA010000023.1, on the reverse strand, counting down.
AGTTGGGGATACTTTTGTTAGCTTCCAGCATCCAGTTGTAGTTAATGATCGGCGCTGTATCCCGATCACGGAATTTATAAGACTGAATCGTTGTAAATTCAGTGAAGTCCGGGTGGTCAGTAACTATAAATTTGGCAAGAGTAGCTGCATCTCTAGCTGACATTACAGTCTCTTTATCAAGATCAGGACGGAATTTCTTCGGCATGTCTGCCCGATCAAGTCCAGTTGAGTTAATAAAATAGGTATTTTTCATGCCCATCTTCTGTGCAGTCTGATTCATTAGTTCTACGAATTGTTCTTCTGAACCCGATACCAATTCTGCCAAAGCAACTGTGGCATCATTCGCTGATCCTACGGCCATCGCTATGTATAGCTCTTTAACCGTATGTTCATCTCCAGCTGCCAGAAAAATTCGTGATCCGACCTGTTTGGAAGCATTCTCTTGAATGATAACTTTCTGATCCCAAGAGATGTCTCCTTTTTTCACGGCATCAGATACAAGATATTCAGTCATCATCTTGGTCATACTCGCAGGTGGGAGTGGTGTGTCTGGATTTAGAGCCATAAGTACTTGGCCTGTAGTTGGTTCTATTAGAATAGCAGAACTCAATTCCAAGTTAAGAGATTCCACAGAAGGGATCTTAACTGCGTTGGTCTTGGGTGCAGTTTCAGTAGTAGTTGCGGCACCTTCGGTTGTAACCGGAGTTTTGCCCGCTTCAGCCAATGCTGGAATTACTGGGTTCATTAACATATTTAAAAGCAGACCTACAGTCGCTGTCTTAATTACAATTTGCTTACCATTAAATTTTCGTTTGTGCTTCAATGATTACGACTCTCCTTTAAATCTCATATCAATAGCTTGTTCTATTCTAACACAGGGGTACCCGCAAAAAAAGACAGACAGGACGAAATAGTCCTGTCTGTCCAAAAAATAATACGGTTAGTCCATTATACGGAATAGTTTGGAGCTTCTTTTGTAATTTGCACATCATGCGGGTGGCTCTCACGAAGTCCAGCACTTGTGATACGAATGAAAGAAGTATCGTTACGCAGTTCTTCCAATGACTTCGTACCGCAATAGCCCATACCTGAGCGCAATCCGCCGATCAATTGATGAACAGTGTCAGAAAGAGGCCCTTTAAAAGCAATACGTCCCTCAATTCCTTCAGGAACGAGCTTTTTATCATCATCTTGGAAATAACGGTCTTTACTGCCTTGTTTCATGGCACTCATGCTGCCCATACCACGATATACTTTAAATTTACGGCCTTGATAAAGCTCGGATTCCCCTGGGCTTTCTTCAGTACCTGCAAACATACTTCCCATCATTACAGCATGAGCACCCGCTGCGATAGCCTTAGTAATCTCCCCAGAATACTTAATACCGCCATCAGCGATAATAGGAATTCCGTACTCACGAGCAACTGTCGCACAATCATAAATGGCTGTAACCTGAGGTACGCCGATACCAGCGATAACACGTGTTGTACAGATCGATCCTGGTCCAATACCTACTTTAACTACAGATGCACCAGCTTCAATAAGTTCACGGGTTGCTTCACCTGTAGCCACGTTACCAGCAACAATCGTAAGATCAGGATACAACTCACGAATTTGGCGAACCGCTTCAATAATATTAATGTGGTGACCATGTGCAGAATCGACGACGATCAGATCCACACCAGCTTTTACTAATGCTGCAGTACGTTCGAAGGTGTCTTTAGAGATACCGACAGCTGCTCCAACAAGTAGACGGCCATGTGCATCTTTGGCTCCGTTAGGGAATTGAATAGCTTTTTCAATATCCTTAATGGTGATGAGACCCTTAAGAATATTATTCTCGTCCACAAGGGGAAGCTTCTCGATCTTATGACGTTGCAGGATACCTTCTGCTTCCTGAAGGGTTGTACCAACAGCAGCTGTTACAAGATTCTCATGTGTCATAACTTCTTTAATCTGAATATTGAAATCATGAATAAAGCGTAAGTCTCTATTAGTCAGAATACCGACAAGTTTATTGTCACTGTCTACAATCGGCACTCCGGAAATGCGATATTTACCCATTAAAAGCTCTGCATCAGATACCATGTGTTCTGCCGTAAGTGAGAATGGATTCGTAATAACTCCGCTCTCGGAACGCTTCACACGATCTACTTCTTCCGCTTGCTGCTCTACAGGCATATTCTTGTGTATAATCCCGATGCCACCCTCACGAGCAATTGCAATGGCCATGGCTGCTTCTGTGACTGTGTCCATACCTGCACTCATAAGTGGAATATTCAACTTCACATTCTTACTTAGAACTGTGGTCAAATCCACTTCTTTAGGCAGTACCTCAGATTTACGCGGAACCAGCAGCACATCATCAAAAGTTAGACCTTCTTTACCAAACTTATCTTTCCACACCTGGGTCATTCCTCCTCGGTTGTTTTAAATTATACCCGCCTACAAACTTTATGAAAGAAGAACCTTTGACTCCAGTCCATTCACGACAGACAATTCTGTACATCTGGGGGCTGAACAAGTGTAGATCTTCAATTAAGGTTTGAGATGCTTATCCAAAAATATATTATTGCCATCTTAGCAAAGGGCATTTGGACTGTCAAGAACATTACATCATCAGAGTAGGTATTCAAAAAACGGCCGCCGAGTAAGCGAATTATTGGACGTTAGTCCGTGCTGAGAGGACAATTCAGTGTGTTAAAAATTTATATTACACCTCTGTTCACCTTTTAAGCCACGCTTATCTCCATCTTAGTATCTCAAAATATAGCCCAATGAATTCTCTATT
>NZ_JBBODA010000022.1:0-100325 GCF_038002705.1 Paenibacillus sp. FSL H7-0716 | reverse complement strand
CAACGGTAACGCCGACACCGACCGTAACGCCAACACCAACGGCAACGCCTGTCGGCAGCACGGCAACGATCTATTATAAGAATGCGGCTTATAGCAGCTCGTATATCCATTATAAGCTCGATGGTTCAACGGTCTGGACGACGTCTCCAGGCGAGCAGCTTCAAGCTTCTGCTTTTACAGGATATAAGGCGGTTACGATTCAGTTGGACACGGCAGCTGGGCTGACCGCAGCCTTTAATAATGGCAGTGGCACATGGGATAACAATGGAGGCAATAACTATCATTTTGCTGCGGGCACCTGGAGTATGGTGAATGGCAACATCACCGCAGGAGAACCACAAGCAGATAGTGTTACATTCCGAGTAACTGTTCCTGCGTCTACTCCTGTGAGTGGTCCCGTTTATCTCTCCGGTTCCTTCAATAGCTGGAATGCGGCAGATCCGAACTACCAACTGACGAAGGGCAGTGATGGTATTTACTCCATCACACTAAGTCTACCGGCGGGAACAGCAATTCAATACAAAGTTACACGAGGCGCTTGGACTAATGTGGAGGTGAATTCGAATGGATCGGATCTTTCCAATCGAACCCTTACGCCATCAGGCGGTGCACAAACCGTAAATCTGACGGTTCAGCGCTGGAAGGATCTATAAGCTTCATAATATCTATTGCTTAAACACACCAAGGAGCGGCTCCCGTATGGGGCCGCTCCTTGGTAAGCAGTATGAAGCTTTTTAATTGCAGAAAGTACAATTAGACTTTCTGTTTGAAGCTGGAAGAAAGGTTTAACTGTATTTTGTGCAGTAGAATTCAGGAAAAAGACTGTTTTTTTGCCGATTTCACGAGTTTTGACTGCACAAAGTGCAATTAAATCGAATGTTACCCATCTTATAAGGATTTCTATTGCACAAAGTGCAATTAAATCCGATGTAGCCATTTTAGCTACTCAAATTCGATCAAGCTAAAACAGTTACTCCAGACAATCAAGCCGAATGGCATGCAGCGCAACCAAGCTTCCCACCTCTTCACTAAGTTCCCGCCGGGAACTGGGATCTCATGGTTGACTCACGAGGAATGAGTTCTGGCTCGAGAAGCAAATGCCTAGAGGGGATGTTGTTATTACGAATGCGTTGCATCAGCAGCTCGCCTGAAGATACCCCTAGTTGGAATGTGTCGATATTCAGCGAGGTTAGAGGAGGCGTAGTATAACGGGATAGAGGATATTCATCAAAAGCGGCGATACCGAGCTGTGATGGAACATGAATATCCAGTGATTTTGCAGCTTGAAGCACCCCGAAGGCAACATAGCTGTTCATGCATACTACGGAGTCTGGTCGATCTTCGCTCTGTAGAAGCTCAAGTGCAGCATGATAGCTCTCATGTTCATCAGCCTTACAATTGATAATCCATTGCTGCTGATCTGCAAGATCTGCTTGCTGCAATGCTTGCAAATATCCACTCAGGCGATGAGTATAAATCTTTTCCTGCTGCTGCCCGCCTATGAAGGCTATTTTGGAATACCCCTGCTTTATTAAATGTGAGGTCAGCATGCTGCCGCCTGCTTCATTATCGAAATCGACCCAGCTTCCGGGAGTCATAATTTCGCCGATGGAGATGTAGGGAAACTCTAAGCGGTTCAGTTCTTCGCAAAGCTCTTCCGTAAGTACGGAGTTATTCGCTATGATTCCGTCGACACGTTTGCTGAATACAAGTCTATTTAGAAAATGTCCTTCCGGACTACTATGCTGCACATTGGAAATAGTCAGCTCGTATTTTAAAGGCGCAATTACACTTTCTATTCCACCGATAATGTTGTAGAAAAACTGGTTTAGGAATTCACTTTCCTTGGACATATCGACCAGGAGACCAATATTACAGCTGCTTTGTCTGGCTAATCCAGTCGCGATACTGCTTGGTGTATAGTTCATCTGCTTCATAATTTCGCGAACCTTGTGTTTCGTTTCCTGTGATATTTTTGGGGAATCGTTTAATACTTTGGATACGGTAGATTTAGCCACATTGGCTGCTTTGGCAATATCAGAAATGGTTACTTTCATTGGCTTCCCCTCATAATCCGGAACGGTATTTGTAACCATAATAACACAAATTTAGCAGTCTCTCTAATCACAAAGAGTCTCATAGATTTAACGATAAAAGCATAAAAAGGAGTTTAGAAGTTATGCCTCATACATGGTTTTTATATCATACAAGTGAAGATCCGTTTGCCTATCCTGTGGGTACGGGCATCTTGAAGCTCAGACTGTTCACGCAAGCTGGACAGCAATTATCCTGTACCGTCATCTACTCAGACCGTTATGATTCCCCGGGGCATGAAGTTCCTTTGCAGATGGAGCGGATTGGGTCGGCAGGTGTTTATGAGATACATGAAGCGGTCATTGAGACCCCCACTAAAAAATGCAGATATCTGTTCCATGTAGCTAATCCTGTGGGTGAATATGTCTGGTATGGAGAGAGAGGGGCGTCGGAGAACCGGGAACGTGCGGGTTCTTTTCAATATGCATATCTCCATCATTCTGAGGCGTTGAAGTTACCTTCATGGAGCATGGATGCAGTAACCTATCAAATCTATCCCAGCAGTTATAACGAAGGGACCTTACAAGGCATCTCTGACAAAATGCCCTACCTGCAACAGTTAGGAGTAAACGTTGTTTATATGACGCCTGTATTTGAGTCTCCTTCAGAGCATAAATATAATACCTCCGATTACTATAAGGTTGATCCAGTATTTGGGGATACGGATGGATTGAAGGCGCTGGTCAGCCAGGCGCACAGGCATGGAATCAAAGTGATTTTAGATGCTGTGTTTAATCATTCGGGAGACCGCTTTTTCGCGTTTAAAGATGTGTTGGCAAAAGGAGAGGAATCTCCGTATAAAGATTGGTTCTTCATTCATTCCTTTCCGGTTACGCAGACCCCTGTACCCAATTATGAAACGTTTGCCAAAGCTGAAGCGCATATGCCAAAGCTGAACATGGACAATCCGGATACGGCGGATTACATGATTGAGGTTGCGAAGTATTGGGTGCGCGAGACAGCGATTGACGGCTGGCGTCTGGATGTGGCGAATGAAGTTAATCCGCGTTTTTGGTCCCGGTTTCGGCAAGAGCTCAAATCTGAATATCCTGAAATCCTGCTGATCGGTGAGATTATGCATGCTTCTGGGCCATGGCTTAGAGGGGATCAGTTCGATGGAGGAATGAATTATGTGCTTCGTGATGCAGTGTTAGAATTTTTTGCGGAACAATCGACGGGGCCGGTTCGCTTTATGGAGCAATTGCTCCATCAGGAGGCGTTGTATAATGACCAGGCGAATTCGGCTATGTTTCAGTTGCTTGGCAGCCATGATACCCTGCGGTTTCTTACGGCATGTAAAGAAGCTGGGCGTGGTTGGGACCGCGTGAGTACCGCTGCTGAACGTATGATGCTGGCTGTTTTTTTCCAGATGACCTATATCGGCATTCCAATGATCTATTACGGGGATGAGGTTGGGATGGAAGGGGCGACGGACCCCCACTGTAGAAAAGCTATGGTATGGCAAGAACAAGCACAGAATGCAGTGATGCATAAGTGGTATCAACAGTTGATTTCTCTGAGAAAAAGCCATGAGGTTCTGCGCAAAGGCACCTTTCGTCCTTGGTTTACTGATGAAGTTCGTAATGTGCTTGGTTACATACGAGGTGTGGAGCACGAGAAGATAGGGCTGATTATCAATAATTCTCCAAATCCTATCCAACTAGAGCTTAGCCCATTTCGAGCTGATAAGAACGAATTAACTGATTTATTGTCTGGAGCAATCTTAAAAAATAATAATAAGCTTACGGTCAGCATTGAACCTTTCGGCTGTTTGATGTTGTATTAAAAAAGAAAAGGCCCCTCTCTAAGGAAAGGGACCTTATTCTAATTTACAGCACTTTTTTTGCTTCTTTTGTTCTTTAAGTCTCTATATTCCTGATTCTCCCACTGCTTAAGCAACGGATAGGGGTCAAAAGCCCATTCGGTAATTCCGCGATCGCGGTAAATGCCAAAATGTAGATGTGGAGGGAATTTTCCTTGTGTTCCTGGATTGCCGTAACCCGAGCTGCCTACCCAGCCAATAATCTCACCGGGGGTGACTATATCTCCGCGAGAAATGGTTTTGTTATATCCAGATAGATGAGCGTAATAATGGTAACGGTTCTCGATATCGCGAATCCCGATTCTCCAGCCGCCGTACCGGTTCCAGCCTTTTGTCTCCACTAAGCCAAAACAGGTGCTTCGGACGGGCACTCCTTGAGGTGCAAATAAATCTGTTCCTTCATGGATACGTGCACCGCCCCAGCTTCTTCCAGTGCCCCAAGTGCTACGATAAGAATAAAGGTTACTTAGGGGAAGCGGGAAGGCATTGCCGGATAGGTCCAGCCGTCCAAAATGTTCATATAACTTCGCGAACTGGGTAATGCGCTGCGAAGCGCGGCCATTGTGATAATACTCCCAGACCCCGATACTGAAATCACTAGCGGATTGTCCATACTTCAATAAGTGTCTAGCCATACTATACAGAACGTCCGCATCATTCTCTGGATCAGCTATGCCGTCTCCTGAGCCATCACTGCCAAAACCATCAAAGAAGCTAATGGAGTTTGGGGAAGTATCCCCCTGATCCGGATTGAGTGGACCAGCCCATACCGGTGCCGGGATCTTTATGGCTGTAAGGCGCGTCGAGACAGGCTGCCCTGAAGCTCCCTTTTTGGCGAGCGTGCGTTCATATTGATCAATGGCTGCGAACCTAAACCAAGGGATACCAGTAGCTGCACTCATTTGCTCGTAAATCTGTCTACGGCCAGACCATTGCGCTTCTTTGCTAGCACTAGCGGGATCCCCGCTGCTCATCACCGGTTGGATTGTAGGCCGCGCTACAGCTGCTGAAACAGGAAGGTTTAAACCACCCCAGAGGATAGCGGCCGCGGACAGGCATAACAGGGTTCTCCGGTCTTTAATATTCCTAAATAGGGCTAGCAAGATAACAGCCTCCTTTGTCCGGGCATTAAATTGAATGTAGTCACTTCGGAAGAAGCTTTTTTATAGATTGGTGCAAAATGCTACTTTTTATCCGTTCTTGTCTAAAGGTACCAGAAAAATCTCGCTGGAAACTCCAGATGATGCACCCTGCATATTTCACAAAAACAGGCAATTGTAAATCGCACATGTTATAATATGAGGCAGCAACTTTCATCTGCAGCATCACATTCAGGAGGAAGCGGGGTTTATCATTTTGTCTAATAAAACAGCAAAGCAACCTAAACCGGATTGGATTAAGATTAAGCTGACTACCGGTGACAATTATCAGGAAATCAAAAGCATGATGCGTTCCAAAACTTTACATACCGTATGTGAAGAAGCCAGGTGTCCGAATATTTATGAATGCTGGGCAAACCGTACGGCTACCTTCATGATTTTAGGTGATATTTGTACACGCGCATGCCGTTTTTGTGCAGTGAATACAGGGATGCCTACAGAACTGGACCTGCAGGAGCCTGAACGTGTAGCTGAAGCTGCAGAGAAAATGAATCTTCGTCACTGTGTGGTGACTAGTGTGGCCCGCGATGATCTTGCGGATGGTGGCGCTCAGATTTTTGCTGAGACGGTAGCGGCGATTCGTAAGCGCCTTCCGTTATGTAGTGTTGAAGTGCTTATTCCAGACTTTTTAGGAGACCGGAATAGTCTTGAGATTGTCATGAACAGTAATCCAGACATTCTTAATCATAATATTGAGACCGTGGAACGGATGTCAGATCGTGTACGGGCTAAAGCGAAGTACGCTCGTTCCTTGGAATTGCTGCGCAGAGCCAAGGAAATGAAACCCAATATTCCAACCAAATCGAGTATCATGCTTGGTGTCGGTGAAGAGTGGAACGAGATTTTACAAGCAATGGATGATTTGCGAGCCGTAAATTGTGATATATTGACTTTAGGACAATATTTGCAACCCACTCCAAAACATTTAAATGTGGAGAAATATTATCCACCGGAGGAATTTGCACTGTTGAAGGAAGAGGGAATGAAGCGTGGCTTCAGCCATGTGGAATCAGGCCCGCTAGTTCGCAGCTCTTATCATGCGCATGAGCAGGTGAAGTCTGCAGCTCAAGCTCGCGAGGAGCGTGCGGTTTCTTCTAGCTAATTATTGCTTTTCTGTGGTTTAATTCACGGAGAATGTTAGTAAGAGGAGGAAGAAGCAACAGCGTTCTGATATCTCTGCTTTTAGGTTACCCATAAAAACGTTGATTTGCGTCATCGGAGGGGAATATTGGTGCTGTAGAAGCGGTTCTAGAACAGCGACCGAAAGCCCAATATTCCACATAGATGGCGGCATAATCAACGCCACGATACCCAAAGAAAGGCAGGCGACAAAAGGTTTGATCGTAATAGGCGGAAAAGGCTATGAACTTATGTTGGATCATAAGGATGGTTGGAATCCGGAGGCGTTTCGCGGGAGATATAGCGAGGTGCTGGAAAGATACGACTATATTATCGGTGACTGGGGTTACAGTCAGTTACGTTTGAAAGGTTTTTACCGGGACAACCATCCTAAGGTGAATCGGGATACAGCGATTTCGGGTATGGTTGATTATATTAATGAATACTGCAATTTTGGCTGCGCTTATTTTGTGCTGCATAAATTGAAAGAAGTACCCCAGGAAGGCATGTTCAAGGATATTTTAATCAAAGAAATACCAGAGCCGAGCGATGAAGAGGCCTTGGAGCAAGAATCGGAAGCTAGTGATGAAGCGGCTGCAGATAAAGAGTTCTCTGTTAAAGAAACATCCTCTAAGCAAGGCTCGAATCACTCATTGGCATTTAAAGAGATGACTTCTTCTAAGGACAATATGGCGAAGGATAGACCTGTGAGAGAACATCAGAGCCGAAATCACCGGGGCAAGGATTCACAGGGCAAGAAATCCAAAAAGGATTTCCAAGGCAGACCGCCACAAGGTCAGTCTCAGAAACCCCAAAACACACCAAAACCTCAAAGCGCTCAGAACAATCAAAACAACCAGAACAATCAAAGCGCTCAGAACAATCAAAACAATCAAAACATAGAAAATTCACAACCTTAATGATGAGAGCTGAACCATAAGTAGAGTCCTTCTACGAATGAGCCAGCTTTTTTTCTTATAAAAAATAGCAGAGCAGCGTTTCTTCCGTTACTTGGAGATCGCAGCTCAGTGTTGTGGTGTTGCTCAGTGTTGTGGTGTTGCTGTGTGCGCTCAGTAATGCTGTGCTGCTCAGTGTTCTGCTACTGTAGGTTGCTCTGCTAATCTGTGCTGTTAATCGTTGGCTACTTGACGCAGCAGTTTCATCATCTCCTGAGGCTTAAGGACCCAGATGCCGTTATTTGCGAATTTTCAGCCTTTTGAGCGGGGTTTCGGACTCCAATGGTGCTATTCGTTAGAAAGAGGCATAATTAGGGTGTTTTTCATACCTATAGCGACTATGGAGTCCGATAGCACCACAAATATGGATTAATTTTGCGTTTAGGGTCATCCATGTCCGATAGGTGCTACAGATGTTTCGTAGGTACAAATATTATCAAACTAAACAAAGAACAGGAGTTGTCCCAACGGCCATTTCATGGCTTATGTGACAACTCCTGTTTTTACTCATTGTTGCTTGATTCAGCAGCTTAATGATTAGTGAGATTAAGGATCTATTTTACAGATAATTTCAATTGTTTCTGTGTTGCATTGTAACTCCATACAAGCGCAGGGAACTTCTTCTTAAAGGCATTTAATTCAATGAAGGTCTCGCCGTTCTGAGAAAGCGCCTCTTTGGAGGACAACGTAAAGCCGGTCGCTTTACCTGCCCCGTTCGTTACGATGACTTTTTTGTTCTTGGCATCCCATGTGATGTCGCCTTCGATCAGTGCACCTAGTACGAGCGAAGAAGCATAAGTCTTATCTCCTTGCTTTATTAGACCCACATTACCAGCAAAGGCAACCCCGTTGACGTTCAAGATATGATGATCACCGGAAATCTCAATGCTTTTCATTCCTGCAATCTGAAGAGCGGTAATCAGTTGTGCAGTTTTGCCTTTAACCTCAATATCCGGTGCAAGCCCGATGTGATTAAAGTCTTCTTTATTTGGAGTTAGGTATTTCTGCGTAGTCAGCTTCAGCATGTCTCCATTAGACATTGGAAGCAGGCTCTGAATACGTGCTTTACCGAAAGAACGAGTGCCTACGACGGTAGCGAGCTTATTGTCACGTAATGCGCCAGTAAGCGCCTCAGAGGCGCTGGCAGTATACTCATTCGTTAGAATAACGACGGGTACGCCTATTTTGCTGCCGCTGGTAATCGTTACTGGAGTAAGTGCTCCGGTTTGATCAGAGGTATACATCATAATGCCTTTATCCATAAAATTGGAGGTAATGTTGTATGCCGAATCCATATAGCCGCCTAAGTTGTCACGCAAATCAAGCACCATCGATTTCATACCTGCTGCGCGCATCTTTTTCAGCATAGCGGCAAATTCTTCATCGGAATTCTGTGTGAAACCGCTCAGTGTGATGTAGGCTATTTTCTGTCCAACAATAGTTCCGGTAACAGAAGTAGAGCTAATTTCATTCCGGGTTACACGAAATGATTTAGTCACTCCATTCCGGAGGACCTGCAGAGTGACCTTGGTGCCTGCGGCTCCGCTTAACTCGTCACCTTCAGTCTCTTCAACGGGGATTCCGTTAATTTTGACTATCGTATCGCCGCGTTTCAGACCTGCTTGTTCTGCAGGCGAACCGGGTGTTATGTCTTCGATGTAAAGTTCTGTTGCAGTATATTGCAATCTAACACCGATACCAACGTATTCCAGATCAACATCATGTTCAAATTGTGCCGCTTCCTCGGTATTGAAGTATTGGCTATAGGGATCATCCAAGGTGTTCACCATGCCGTCAATGGCTCCACGAATCAAGGTATCCTTATCTACACCGGAGAGGTTATAGTTCTCCAGAATATTCATGACTTCATTGATAAGATCACGGTTATCTGTAGATGCCTGAGCGGCATCGGCAGCAGAAACCACTGGAGCAAAGGTTAGGGATAAAGCCAGACAGCTGCCTAAAAGTGCACTTATTACTTTATTGGATTTCATGGAATCATACGCCCTTTTTATATAATTTATAAGATAAGAAAGTATACACTGCACGAATTAACTTTCTGTGACGTATGGTTATTAGGATTTCACGAGTTTATAGTAAACGCTGTAGGTGTTATCAGTAGTCCATACCCCGCTATCTGACTTGGATAAAATGAAGATCGTGCCTTGCTCAAAAGTTTCCTCTTCACTGGCATCCTTCTCTTTGCTTTCTACATAAATAGCTGCTTCTTTCGCGCTAAAATAGTAGATATTCGACACGCTTGGAGTATAAGTGACGTCATATGAAGTAAAGAAATCTTCCAGATCTTCCTTAAGGGAGGTATCATATTCTTCTCCGTATGAAGTCATGGTGGAAAGAACAGCGGCCGAATTTTGTTCATTCATAGCTTGATAATATTTGGTGATATTCCCTTTGATGGCATCCGCATCATTTTGAGGAATGTTAGCTGCTGTTTTTAGAGCTTGTTCACGAGTCAGCAGTATCACGGAGCTTTGGGATTCCACAGATGATATTTTCCAGCTTCCATTTTTGCGGACAAGTGTATACATGTATTCGTCCTCTGTATCTGGCGTATAGGCTCCACCTGTCCGGCGAGAGCTTTCCAGTGTATAGACAGTAGCGTCATTGCCTGAAATATCAATGATTTCCAAACTCTCAATAGTATTTTTTATGTCAAAAATCTCAAAGGAGGCATTAAGATCCGCCACTGACTCCGCATTTGAGGATTCTGAATCCATAAGGGAATAGAAGCTAATCGCTTTTTCTTCATTGAAATACTTATTTGACAAACGGATTAATGCTGTAATCGCTGCTTCGTCCTTATCTTTGGATACTGGGGTGGTAATTTGCACGCTTCTGCTGGTTGAATTCCAGACGGCTGTGCCTCCGGTTGCCTCTGCGATAAAACGTAAAGGAATGTATGTAGTGCCAGCTGAGGAGACTGGTGCGGTGGTCAGTTTTTTCACGGTTCCGTTAACGGTTGCGCGGTTGCTGCCAATTTTTAGGCTGATCGCCAGATTTGAACTTTTACCTGTTACTGTTCCAGTCTTGGCATCCCAAAGCACCTGCAGTCCAAGCTTTTCGAAGATGACCCGGAAAGGGACAAGTACAGAATTGTTCGCTAAGTATGGGGTTCCTGCGGTAAAGGAAACCTTACTGCCGTTGATATAAACATCAATCGGTTTTGAAGCAGCAAAAGCCGGGACCGCCAGTATCAGGGCCAGAAGACTTATGCTCAAGAGGGATAATAATTTTTTCAACAGTACTCTCTCCTTTTATGTAACTCTTTGTAAAATAGCCTCATTATACCATTTGATTTCTCTCTATGTCTATCAATTGGTGTTAGTTTTGTCACACCAAAAAGAGCCGGAGATATTGAAATCTCCAGCTTTTTGATCCCCTGATCTCAGACTAAGAAAGCTTCACGGACACGGTTCCAGAACGGAAACGGACGATACCTTGCGAAGCTGACTTTTTTGTCTGAAACTTGACAGCGTACTGAAATCAGGTCATCAACAGGAATGTTGTTATGATCTACGGTGAGCAGCAAACGCTGGTCTTTACATGAAAAAATGTCACAATGATGATGCTTCGGCAGTAGTAGCGGCGAGCCCATTGTCCGGAATACACGGTTGTTAATAGACGCGATTTCGGCAATCTGCAGCGCTTCTATTGAAGGGTGAACCATAGCGCCCCCAAGACTTTTGTTATAAGCGGTGCTGCCAGAGGGAGTTGAAATGCAAAGTCCATCGCCCCGGAACATTTCGAAGGTGACATCATTGATGTCGATTTGGATCATTATAGTTCCATCCACGCCTTTAAGGGTAAATTCGTTGAGGGCAATGTGAGACGAAGATCCCGATTTTTTGTGAATCTCCAGCTCTATTAATGGATATTTCACAATGCGCGGTTTCTGCGGCTCAGAATCACCGGTTCCGCACATATAATCGATTAAGGTGGGCAGCTCTTCTGCTTGCCAGTCCGCATAGAAGCCGAGGTGTCCTGTGTGCACACCTACAAAGGCTAAGTTGGGAATCTGATCGATAAAGGTATGAAAAGCGTGCAGCATTGTGCCGTCTCCACCTATCGAGATGACGATTTCCGGAGACTCGGCATCCAGTTGCAAATCCCGCTCCGCCGCCAGCTTGTGAAATTGCTCGGCAAGTTTGATTGACAGCTCATCACCGCGGTCCAGAACATAATATCTCAAGATGTACAAGCTCCTTTATATAATTCCGTCATACACCGATCATAATCAATCTTGCCCCGGAACACAATATGTAATCAACTTCGGCGCATCAATCGGAGCATTGCCATAAAGGCAGGGATAAGCAGTGACACTAGAAGAGCAGCAGCCAGTATAAGACTCAGTAGAGCTAGGCTGGCAGTGACACCTGAGGCTGAAGGTGTAAAGGCAGTGGAGGCTGGCAGTGAGACCCAGGCAGAAGACAATCCTGATCCCATCACAGGCTTCCATAGCAGCACCACGAGACCTGCTGCGAGTACGGCATGTATCAGTCTCGCAGTTAAGAACGGCAGATAACGCAGCCCGGTACCGTTCAAAATACTTGCGACTTGGGCATGTACAGATAATCCGCCCCAAGAGAGAATAAAGGCAGCTGCTGCGACCTTGAATTGAAGGGGGATGGAAGAAGCGGCTTCACCAGCAGAACGGGCACCTATGGTGACCTCAAACAATCCGCTGATCAAGGCCTGAGCTAATTCGGGAGGCCCTCCAACAAGGGAGACGAGAGATCCGGCCAGGCTAAATAGTGAGGGCAGGATTCCGGCACGGGCAAGCAGCTCCATTAGCACGTTGAAGAATACAACCAGACCCCCTACGACAATAATAAGCTGTAGCGAGGATTGGATCGCTCCTTTTAACAGCTCCCCGAAGCTCCGTCCATCCTTGCGCCGGGCTTCGGACATCGCAAGGAGTGCGGCATGTATTCTGCCGAATCCTTGTTTTGCTGGAGCAGAGGGGGCGTCAGAACTACTTTTTTCTGGGTCTTGGGTGGGAGTCTTTTGTTCCTTGCGTCCATGAAATGACATTAGGAGACCAACCATTAAGCCACTTCCGTAGTGGGCCAGTGCCAATATTAGCCCCAAAGAAGCATCGCGAAAAAACCCAACGGATACCGCCCCTAGTAGAAAAATAGGATCGGAGGAGGTTGTAAATGCTACAAGGCGTTCACCTTCGATTCTGCTAATCAGCTTCTGCTCCCGCAGCTTAGCGGTTAATTTGGCTCCGACGGGATATCCTGATACATATCCCATGGCCGCGACAAAACCACCGCTGCCTGGTATACCGAAGAGGGGACGCATCAGTGGATCAAGTAAAGCGCCGAAGAGATGGACAATGCCTAAGCCTAGCATGATTTCAGAAATGACGAAGAAGGGAAACAGTGAAGGGAAGAGCACGTCCCACCAGATGGCCAGGCCACGTAAAGCTGCGGCAAGAGATGCTTCAGGATGAAGTAACATAAGCAGCATACAACCAGCCAATATGAATCCCAGCAGCGGGCCGCCAATCTTTTTAAAAGTCATAATTAACGCCTCCTGGTCTATGGTTAGATGTATGCAAAAAGAGGGACAAACAGCACAAAAAAATGGAGAAAGCGGTTACAATTATCTGTGCTTTTTCGCAGGAATTATGATATTATGTAATAAATAAATGCACCCTCTGTTACACGATTAAATGGGATGGAGTGATGGCGATGAGCGTTATAGCCGGAGTTCTCGTTTGTGCTTTTGTATATGTAATCCGGGTCTCTCTCGTCCCTCCTGGTGATGAGGAATTTAGGACCTACTAACCTTACTCTTCAGGCGCTGAACTATAGTTTAGCGTCTTTTTTCTGTAGTTTAGAGAGCACTTTCGACGGATATCCGTGTTATGCTTATCTTTGGTATAATAAAATAAGTAACGTTTCATTAATATGGAAGAAGGCTGGTAACCTCAATGAATCCAAATGAGAGTATATATGACAATCTAGGGGGGGCTGAAGCACTACATCGGTTGGTGGAAGTGTTCTATGCCAAGGTACAGCTTCATCCGCAGCTGGGACCCTTGTTCCCTGAAGATATTACTCCAGTTCTGGAGAAGCAATATCAATTCCTGACACAGTTTTTTGGCGGGGGTCCACTTTATTCGGAATTACATGGACATCCCATGATGAGAGCAAGGCATATGCATATTCCTATTACTCCAGAACGTGCTGAGGAGTGGTTACAATGTATGAAAGAGGCACTGGTGGAGACTGGAGTCGAAGAACCACTGCGTTCATTCGTGCTTAGCCGCCTTGCAGGTCCTGCACATCATTTTGTTAACATGCCCCAGGAATAACAAGGGACAGGTTGATCCTGAAAGGAATGAGAGTACTTGACAGAGTTAATACCCCTATATTCTATTAAGGTCAAGTGTTGCAACTGTGAAAATGAATTTTCAACCTCGCGGGTACGTCCCAGTCTAAAAACGGCTATTCGACGTGATGCTGATTTCTGCGCGTATTATAAAAATGAGAATCCGGATTATTATGTTGTACGAGTCTGCCCCAATTGCGGATTTGCCTCCACAGA
Source organism: Paenibacillus sp. FSL H7-0716 (assembly GCF_038002705.1). Taxonomy (NCBI): domain Bacteria; kingdom Bacillati; phylum Bacillota; class Bacilli; order Caryophanales; family Paenibacillaceae; genus Paenibacillus; species Paenibacillus sp. FSL H7-0716. The sequence continues at coordinate 86,598 of NZ_JBBODA010000022.1, read as the reverse complement.
AAATTCGGCTGACAAGCTGACGGAACGTCAGCGCAAGGCATTTAATGAACAGGTAGGGAAACGCTGGAAGAGCCGGGACTTTGGAGAGAAACGAGACTGGGAAACTGCGCTCGAGACCTATAAACTGGCGCTTTTATGTGCTCAGAGTATTAACGATAAAGATCGGATTATCGCAAGTCTGCTGCATCATATTGCTTGGCTCTACCGCTATCAAGGGGAGACTGAGCAGGAGAAGCGTTTTTTACGCTATTCTTTGGACGAGTATGTTAAGGTCTATGAAATAGATGGCATTGCCGGCAATGATGCCCGGCTCATGTACCTGATCGGCGAACTTAATCGGCGGATCGGGGAATACTCAGTGGCTGTAATGTGGTTCTCCCGTCTGATTAATGATCAGAAGATCATGGATGCGGCGATGATTCGGGCGGCACGTGAGCAGTGGGTTATTTTACGGGAGCAAATGCGTGCTGAGGCTCTAGATGTTGAAGTTGATATCGAAGGCTTGTCTTCAAGTTCATAACGTTTGCGAACAACAAAAAGCGCAGAAGAGAATTAAATTCTCCTCTGCGCTTTGTAGAAAGAAAATGTTAGAATTTGCTTATCTGACAGCTCGATCGAACAAAAGGTAGTCGCCGTCATTATCTATAACTGTAGGACTGGCGCTGCAGCAGGGGAAGACGAGCAGTTTTTTCTTGCCGTCACGAACGATTTGTAATTCTTTTGGCTTCATAGGCAGAAGCACATTCTCTGAGTTACAGAATGGACAGTATTGCACATACATATCGCCTAGAATGATGTCATAAGGCCAGGTATGACTAAATGGAATCATTGTGAGTCCTTCCCAGAAGGAGTCTCTTCATTTTCGCCCTCAGTTTGTGGGGGATTTTGTTTTTTGGATAGCTCCGCTATTTTTTGTAGTAAAATATGTTGGGGCATATGCATCAAGTGTTCCAAAGGAACGCCTAGTTGCTTGGATAACGTAATGGCTGTTTCCGGTGAAATTTGTAGTGGCTTCATATGGATGCCCTCCTAAAGTTTATCGGCTATAAATGTTCAGATATCGTTATTCACTTTACCATGGTGTTAAGACAATTACAAAGAAAGTCAAATGAAAGCAAAGGAATGGTGAGTACACATGAAACAACCTTTATCACTGACTTGGGAACTCGATACTATTTTTCCGGGGGGTTCTTCGTCTGCAGAGTTAGAAGGGTTCTTGAGCAAGCTTGAAAAAGATATTTTATCCTTGCAAGGCTTTGTGAAGGATGCTGTGGCACCAACGGATGTTGCGTCTACAAAAGCATTGGATGAGGTTATAGCATTGCTTCAGAGCTGTTCAGGAAGACTTGTGGAGGTCACTTCCTTCGCAGACTGTCTAGGCGCTCAGAATCAGATGGACAAGGGAGCGGTAAGACTGGCGGCCAAAGTGACAAGCATGCGCGCCGGATTCGAAGGGATCAGCTCGCAATTTAGCAATGTACTTCGTCAGACTACGGACAAGGTTTGGGCAGAGTGGATGGCGCGTCCAGAGATAGCTCCTTTAACGTTCGTACTGAGCGAGAGCCGTGATTTGGCCCGTGAGAAGATGAGCCCTGAGCTGGAAAGCTTAGCGTTGGAATTAGCTGTTGACGGGTATCATGGATGGAGCGGGCATTATGATACAATTGTGAGCTCGATCAAGATCCCATTTGAGGATGAAGAGGGAACAAAGCTGCTATCTGCAGGTCAAGCTTTTAATAAGCTGGATGATCCAGATCCAAAAGTGCGTCAAGCGATGTTCCATAAATGGGAAGAGGCTTGGACTGAAGCGGCAGATAATTGCGCGGATACCTTAAATCACTTAGCAGGCTTCCGCCTGAAGCTCTATAAGGGCAGAGGCTGGGACGATGTTCTGAAAGATCCGCTCAGCATCAATCGTATGACACAGAACACCTTAAATACGATGTGGGACGTAATTACAAATAGCAAACCTGTGCTCGTGTCCTACCTTCAGCGTAAAGCCAAGCTACTGGGGCTGGATTCTCTCTCATGGGTCGATGTCGAAGCTCCTGTAGGCAAATCTTCCGGCAAGATCCCTTATGATCAAGCTGCGAAGGATATCGTCACACAGTTCCGTAAATTTAGTCCTAAGATGGCTGAGTTTGCAGAGCATGCCTTTGATAATAACTGGATCGAGGTTGAGGATCGTAATGGCAAACGTCCTGGTGGATTCTGTACTTCCTTCCCTGAGAGTAAAGAATCACGGATATTCATGACTTACAGCGGCACACCTTCCAATGTTTCAACATTGGCCCATGAGCTGGGACATGCGTATCATTCCTACCTGCTTGATGATCAACCTGTATTTAATCAGAATTATGCAATGAACGTTGCAGAGACCGCTTCAACCTTTGCAGAAGTGATTGTATCTGATGCTCAGGTTAAAGCTGCGGGCAATGCAGAGGAGAAGCTGGCACTGCTTGAGACGAAGATACAGAACAGTGTGGCATTCTTTATGAACATTCACGCTCGATTCTTGTTCGAGACTCGCTTTTATGAAAAACGTAAGGAAGGTCTTGTAAATGCTGAGGAACTGTCTGCTCTGATGGTGGAAGCACAGAAAGAAGCTTTCTGTGGTGTGCTTTCTGAATACCACCCTCATTTCTGGGCGTCGAAGCTGCATTTCTATATCACAGATGTACCTTTCTATAATTTCCCGTACACCGTTGGTTATATGTTTAGTACAGGCTTATATCGTCTGGCATTACAAGAGGGAGCTTCCTTTGCAGACAAATATGATAGCTTGTTGCAGGATACCGGCGTGATGACATTGGAGGATTTGGTGCTCAAACATTTGGGTGTGGATCTGACAAAGCCGGATTTCTGGCAAGGAGCTACAGATCTGATCGTGGCTGATATTAACGAGTTCTTGCAGATGACAGAGCATTTAGCGTGAAATGTCTAAAATAAGACAAATTTCAGGACGCAAAAAATAAGGGAATTTCAGTGTGAACACGCAAAGACCCCGGTTAAGGGGTCTTTTTTTAATGGTTAAATGTCGAAAACCCCCGGTTTATAAAAATTAATATACGAATGATCCATGAATTTTGCGCATTACTAGGGATAATAACCCAATTTTGTAGAATAATGTTGTTGGACGTATGTAAGGGGTCTATAATGAGCCTTGAGCCTTATAAAAGGCTTGCAAGGAAGACTAATGAGCTCAGCTCAAAAAGCTTAAGTAAGCGCTTACTAAGCCGATTTTGTACGAAGTAAACTCGAAGTAGCTAAGCCCACAAAACTTTTAGGAGGAAAGATATGCTTAAGACAGAACAGCTATCATTAGCAAGACAAATGGATTTGGTGTTTAGGGAACTGCAAGAGGAATTGTCAGGACTATCTTCCGGTACGGTATTTGTGCAAATACGCAATAATACCATTGGCAAATTCGGCATACGTCACCATCCTTTAGCCGGTCGGGGGGGTGGATTCACAGAAGTGAAGGAAGGAATATCGGAGAGCCAGCAGTCTTCTTTTCGTCTAATGGCACTGGAGAGTCTGAAATACAAACGCCGTTGGACTCATGGTGAGATCAGCTATGAGTTCGCTATAAGACAGGGCAAGCTAATCGTAGATGCTACGCTGGAGTCTAATTATAATATGGCGAATCTGATGATTCGATCTCCCCGTAATGCTTACGCCGAGAGTGCTGATCAATTTTTAAGTTAAACGTTTTACATAAAAATTACTTGCAGCTGGGACTATAGGCTATAAATTAGAAAAACCCCCCACAACTTCTAGAAGAAGTGTGAGAGGTTTGAAAGCTAGTCGGCAATAGGCTTTTTAAGACCTCTGCCGGATAAAACACTTAAGATAACGATGTTACTGACGACCGGACAGTTGTTGTTCTGCCAGTTGTACTAGACGTTTAGTGATGTAACCTCCCAAAGAACCAGTTTCGCGGGAAGTGTAGTTCCCGTAATAACCGTCAGCTGGGATCGTTACTCCAAGCTCTTGTGCTGCTTCATATTTCAATTGTTGCAACGCTGCATTTGCTTGAGGAACTACAAGGTTATTGGAACGGCTGCTACGACCTTGACCTGCTTGACCCATGTGTGTCACCTCCTTCGCCCGTTGTGAAGATAGTATGAGCGCTAAGAGGCTAATTCATGCATGCTATCGAAAGGTTTTAAGGATGGTAATTATTAGTCGATTAAAAGTAAGGGTAGAAAGCCTAAATAACTAAGCTCGCACAAAAAATCGGCCTTCTCTTACGTAAACGCAAGGGAAGACCGATATAATGTTATATCTGCTTTAATTCTCGGGATAGATCATTTCCAGCATAGTGGACAGCTCAAGACTTTGACCTGGTTCTACCTTCAGCAAGCCCGTGAAGGAAGGGTCATCGGAAACGTTAGGAGCATCCGGGAGCCAGGTGTAAGGTTCGATGCACAGAAATTGATCGGCCGGCCCTTTGGTATACAGGACCCAGTGGCGGAAATGATTCTCGTCAGCTGTATAACGAAGACCATAACCATCATCGCGTAATAACAATGCTTCTACGGGCTGCTTGTCACCAATACGCAGAGCAGTATCAAAATTAGTTCCCTGGAGGTTGATTCCAGAATTTAGAGAATCTAGATCACCAAGTGGAATTAGATTGCCACTAGGGAGCAATTCATCGTTTAGTTCATAAATGCTGTTTACGGGCAGCTTGAGATTCCAGCGTTCAGGTTCTCCATCGATCATAAACCAGGTGTGATAACCGATCCCAAAGGGAATACGATGATCGCCGAGATTTGTAACCTTTAAAGTCTGGCTGAGCCGGGAATCCTGAAGCCTGAATGTCATTTCGAATTTGAGTGGAATGGGAAATTGCTCCATCCAGTGCGGATCATCTTCAGTAAGGAATTCAGTAGTGACTGCACAACCGTCCTCGTCTTCTTCAATATCGCTGACACACCAGGATTGAGTCCGGTGTAGGCCATGGATATGATTGTCACCTGCGGTATTCTGGTCAAATTGATAACTTGTACCCTCGAATTGAAATTTTCCTTTACGAATTCTTCCGGGTGGAATTAAGAGCGGGATGCCAAAATGGTAAGGTTTTTGCATAAAGAAAGCTTGATCGCTTTCATCAGGCCGCCGCAGAATTTCCCGTTGTTCCTTTACATCAAACAATGAAATCACGTTGTTTCCTAGTCGCGGCAAAAGCGTGACTTCCAGTTCGCGGCTGTGCAAAATATAAGTATCATAACCGCCCCACTGCCCTTTGGTCACCTGTTTCATGAGATATGCTCCTTTATCGTAACTGTAATCGAATAGAACATGGATAACCTTATCATAACAGATTTATGCGGAAGTGGTTAAGTGATTTGACAACTTCTCTTTATGGTTCTATGATGAAGGCATTAAATTATGATGAGAATGTGATGACGGGGACAAGTAGACAGGAAATGCACCTTCAGAAAGCCGGTGGTTGATGCGAACCGGTAGGACACTCCTGATGAATGGACCCCTGAGCGCCGCGCTTGAACGGGAGCAAGATGCCCTAGTAGACCGGCCGGATCTTCCCCGTTAACGGAAGACTAAGGCTGTTTCCTTTTGACTATACAAAGGTTAAGCAGCGAATAAGGGTGGCACCACGGTCTCACGTCCCTTGCGGATGAGGCTTTTTTTGCGTTCTCGGAAATCGGAAATTACATCTAACGGAGGTCTATATTATGTTGAAAAAAGTAATGTCAGGCATACAGCCGAGCGGTTCTCTAACTTTGGGTAACTATATTGGAGCACTGAAAAATTTTGTGAAGCTGCAAGACGATCATCAATGTTTCTTTATGGTTGTCGATATGCATGCGATCACCGTTGCTCAAGATCCTGCGGCACTGCGTGAGCAGTCTGAAGCTGTAGCTGCACTCTTTATCGCGGCAGGAATTGATCCTGTGCGTTCGAATGTATATATGCAGTCCCATGTGCCTCAGCATGCGGAATTGGGCTGGATCATGACTACGCTAACGGCAATGGGCGAGCTTGAGCGTATGACACAGTTCAAAGATAAATCATCAGGTAAGGATTCGGTTGGCGCGGGCCTATTCGTATATCCTTCTTTAATGGCAGCAGATATTCTTGTTTATAATGCGGATCTTGTGCCAGTAGGTGAAGATCAGAAGCAGCACTTGGAGTTGACCCGTGATTTAGCTGGCCGTTTCAATAACCGTTTTGGCGAATTCTTTACGATTCCTGAACCGTATATCCCTGAAGTGGGCGCACGCATTATGTCTTTGGATGATGGCACTAAAAAAATGAGCAAGAGCAGCCCGAATGCAGGCAGCTATATTGCCCTGTTGGATTCGCCGGATGTGATCCGTAAAAAAATCAGCCGCGCAACGACTGATTCTGGACGTGAAGTGATCTTTGATCCGGCTAACAAGCCAGAGATTAGTAACTTGATGAGTATTTACTCGGAATGTTCTGGAATGTCCCTCCAGCAAATTGCCGATCGTTATGAGGGACAAATGTATGGTGGCTTTAAGAAGGATCTTGGGGAAGTGGTTGTATCCACACTTGAGCCTTTGCAACAAAGATATCATGAAATTCGCAGTTCAGGTGCGATCACTGATATTCTTGCCGAAGGTGCTGAACGTGCGCGTATTGTTGCAGCTGAGACATTGAATGGCGTAAAAGAGCGAATGGGCTTTCTACCAGCTCGTTAATCTAATCAGAGCTTAAGCTTTCCTGTTTGCGTCTAATTCTGGCTTTGAGGATAAATCCCCAGCCAATATTCAATACGCAGAGAAAACCAAGCAGAAGTGCCAGCCAGAAGCTATAGCTGATCGCGATTGAAGCGGCAGTGAGAATAAGAATAGAAGAACAAGCGAACCAAAGTGAGAGTCCTTTACTCATTAAGAGCCTTCCTTTCCGTGTCTGCTAAAATGAATCCCGGAGTATTATAAAATACTCCGGGATTTTTTGTGATTATAGAATAGATCTCTCAGTAAGTCTACAGTTTCATCGTAAAGAACCAGGGTCGATGGAAAATCGTTTGTCGAGCTTATCACTGCTAAGCCAGCCTACATAAGTATTTAAAGGTTTATATTGGTTATCCATAACTAATACAGCCACAAAAGGGTATTGTTTGCGGTGTAAATAACGAACGTCTCCCCAGCGCACCATATATCCTGAAGGAAGCTCCTCCACTTCGGCAACCGCATAAGAGGTGAAATATAGAAAGGACTGAATATCTGGGTGCGACTTGGATATTTCCACAGCCGGATGATTCGAGCAGACCGCATGTTTGAACCATTCCAGACGGTTGTTCAGTAGCTGCCCAACGTCATAGCTGCCGTCTTTTTTCACTTTAACTACGTTCCAGCGTTTAAGTGAAATTGTAGGGATTACAATATAACGTTCGCCAGCATTATGGTGTATATCTTTAAGCTTGATGTTTCGTGTAAGGCGGGCATGAACAATCGTTCTCCAAATATAATAAAGAATGGTACAGGCGTAAAGCGTAATAAATAAAGGTTTGGGCGGCACAATCCCAGTGATCCAGAGTAGAATAGCTGCGATATGGCTGCCAAAAATAAATGGATCGAAAATGTGGATGATATTCCAGGCAATCCATTTCTCAGTAAATGGACGGGCGGCCTGGGTTCCATAGGTGTTAAACAGATCAGAGAAGACATGCACGCCTACGCCTATGAAACCCCAGAGTGCAACATGGCTTAAAGCCGCCAAATCAGTAAATCCAAACAGAGGCCCTAAGACTAGGGCAATCAGAGCGGGCCACAAAATTAGAAAAGGTAAGGAGTGTGTGATTCCCCGGTGATTACGAATATATATTGCATTGTCCTTTAGTCTTAATGCGGTATCGGCATCAGGAGCCTGTGAGCCTAAAATCGTAGCCAGCATAACGGCCCCGGCCAGTTTAGGGTCAGAAGCAACGACAGGATCTACGAATGAAAGTCCGGCTAGCCCTATGCCCATAACTAAATGTGTAGCGGTGTCCATTGGTCAGTTCTCCTTTGTTGTTCGGAAGTACATTATTAATAATTACCCAAATACAGCTTAGGTTATTAACGGGCTGAAAATAAATATCGTCACGTAATTGTCAAATTCATGAACATACTGTGCCATGACTGTCAAAGTCTCTTCGGGTTTGATATGATAAAGTTAACAGCGAAGTCTATTTAGTGCTTCGGCTAGAACGTTAGAAGTTCGTTTAGAAGGAGGATCATTTGGTGTGGATAATCATATAACATTTCAAGCTTCTTCCGATTCTGCAGCTATGTCTGCAAAATCTCCACCGGAAGGTGCAAGTTGGCGTGATTTCATTACCGTAACAAAACCCGGTATTATCCGATCTAACCTCATCGCTGCCTTTGCAGGATATTGGCTGGCTTCAGGTTGGGATGTTCAATACGGCAGATTAGTTCTGACTCTGCTCGGTACAATGCTGGTTATGGCTTCGGCCTGTGTTTTTAATAACTATTTCGACCGTGACCTGGACATGAAGATGGAAAGAACGCGCGATCGGGGGCTTCCTACAGGACGACTGAAACCCAAAACCGTATTGCTGTATGCTATTGGGCTTGGAATTGCGGGCTTGATTGTGCTGTTTGCTTTTTCCGGAGTTTTAGCCGGTCTGTTCGGGATTGTAGGGATGTTCGTTTACGTTGTAGTATACACCCTTTGGTTGAAACGGACATCAACATGGAGCACTTCAGTAGGTGCGATCTCTGGAGCTATGCCACCGGTAATTGGCTACGTTGCAGTTACGGGAACAGTTGATCTAGGGGCTTGGTTGATGTTTGCGATGTTGTTTCTGTGGCAACCTCCCCATTTCTGGGCGCTCGGGATTAGACGTAAAGAAGAATATAGAGCCGCTGGATTTCCGCTGCTGCCTGTAGTCAAAGGAACACGTCGTACGAAGTTTCAAATGATTCCTTATGTAGCACTGTTGCTGCCTATTCCAGTGTTAATGTACGCCTACGACTATGCGGGTATTTTTTATCTGGTGATTTCAACAGCGCTGTCCCTGGCCTGGTTAATCATAACCTTGATGGGCTTTGCAGCAAAAGATGACGAAGTCTGGGCGAAGAAGAACTTCCTCTTCTCCATTAACTACCTAACGGTAAGTTTGATCGTACTTGTATTGAATACGATTCACGGTTAAGAAGAGGGAGGGTATTATTGTCCGTGCAGACCTTTAAGCGTTATAAATGGACCTGGATTCTACTATTGCTTGCTTTGGTAATGGCTGGTTATCTGGCAGTTAATTCTTTGAATTTAGGAAAAGAAAAACTGCCGGTAATCGGAGAAGTGCAGGACTTTTCACTTGAAAATGTGGATGGAGACCAGATTACTCTGGCTGATACACAAGGTAAGGCACGGCTGGTATACTTTTTTTTCACGCAATGTCCGGATGTATGTCCTATAACTACGTTCCTGTTATCTCAGACGCAGAAAATTCTGGTCGACGATGGCAGCTTTGGAAAAGATACGGCCTTCGTCTCCATTTCTTTTGATCCAGAGAATGATACGCGTGAAGCCATTAAAGGCTTTGCGGACCGTTTCCAGGCAGATTATAAGGGTTGGTACTTCTTACGGGGGGATCAGGAAGTGATTCGTAAGCTGGCAACTGATTCTTTTAAAGTACTAATTGCAGGGAATAGTAAAGAAAATTTCGTACATGCCAATCGCATAGCATTGGTTGATCGGGACAATCGTCTCCGTGCATTGTATGACGCAGGGGATACGGATAACATAACGCCTGAATTTCTTGCCGATAGGCTGAATGAATTGGCTCGTGAATAGCATAACCGCATAACAGAAACGCCTTTTTCGAATCCCATTTATTAAGGGGGGAACGAAAAAGGCGTTTTTAATTTCTTAGGTAATATATCGCGAATCAAAAAGGAATGGGTTCAGGGTAAATGATGAACTCTTCCAGACCCGCTTTTTCAAGCTGATTAATATTGTATTCATCTGGAGTGCCTTCCACTCCGGCATAACCTCGGCGCGTATAGATGTGACCAGCATCGGGAAAGGCATCGCGGAGAATCCCGCGTATTTTTTTGCCTGAACTGTCGTTATCCATATAAAGATATACTTCTCCATCTCCTACTTTTTGTCGCAGGGACTCGAGTTTGAGCGTATTTAATGTACCAAAGGTACAGAGGATTTCGACTTCCGGTACCAGCACGCGTCGTAATCTGCTGCGATCGTTTTTGCCTTCGACAATAATCGTAATGGACATTTGCTGACAATCACCTCCGGAAATGAAGCCTGAACTTACAGACTCATTATAGTTTACCGAAGGAGGAGCAGTTTTAACAACTGTTTCTACAGGAAAATCTTCATTCCCCGGGAAATGTCGTAAAAACAATAAATCATGCGGCCCGCCCATTCCATTTGGAAGAGTAGGAGGACAGCTTGGTTGAATTTTTTGGCGGAAGCAGTAATAGTGCAACCATCAGCAATAGAAAGGCAATGAAATAAGGCGAAACAACGGCTCTTAATTGTCCTGCGGCCACAGGCCCTGCGAATGCGCCTAGTGACATGGCTATCGACTGCATGGAGAAGGTGCGTCCCATACGTCCTGGTCCACCTAGACTAATAAAGAGCGATGCCATTGCAGGAAATAATATTCCTTTGGCTGCACCCAGCATAAAGAGAATAACGGAAGCGGGAATGCTGTGAAGTGAGGCGAGCGCAAAAAAACAAAGGGCCATTCCTAACAAGGCCACGGCTATTCTTCCTCCTGGGGAAAAGCGGTTCAGGAAGAATAAACTGAGTGTTACCAAAGCTCCTAAGCTAAGGAGCGATAAAAGAATGCCTGTGGAAACAATGCTATTACTTCCGGTCTGAGATAGAGGAAGCTCAAAGAATAGAACCCCTTGTGAACAAGAAACGAAAAAAGGCAGCAGATAATAACGTTTGGAAACTGGATTGGCATCGGATATAGGGAGCGAAGGAAGATCCTGTTTTTTTAAAGGAGGTGCTGCAGAGTTTACAGGGCGTACTAAACGCCGGGCAGGCGCCGGTACACTGAAAAAAGCCATGATGCCTGTAGCGATAAGCAGCCATCCCAATGTGGTGAAGGTGCCGGAATAGCCAGCTTTAGCTACGATAAAGGCCCCCGCTGCTGGGGATACCACTGAAGCTAAGGTATGAACGATACCATGTCCGGACATATATTTCCCCTGCTCAGTAGCATCAGATGATAATGAAGCCAGCAAGGTCATGCACGCCGGAGAGAGAAAGGCGAGCGCGAACCCGCTTGCTGCTCGTAGCATCAGCAAATGCCACGGAAGCTGAGCGTGAGCCTGCAGCAATAGAATGGCTCCCGCACTAACAAGGCTAAAGACGATGTAGCGGCGGCTGCCATTACGATCGACGAGTACGCCTGCGAGCAAATTGCCAGGAAGATGGGTCAACGAATACATGCCCATCATCCAGCCAATAAAGGCGGGTCCCGCACCAAGAGAGATGGCAAAGGGCGTTAGAATAGGATACTGTGCATGTAAATCAAAAAACGCCAGAAAAAGAAACAGGTACAGCCACAGCGCAGTTTTCACAGGAAACACCTCCGAGAGCCACCTACAATAAAGGTTAATGCAGGAAGGCGTATTATAAGAAGATCAAATTTAAGCAACTACTTGTACTTTACGTGGGACAGAGAGGGCTTATACCGCATTTTTAATTCCTATAAGCAGGTATACCTTTCTCTGGCTGTGGAACCATGAATTATGATGGGCATTCATGTATAATAATTAATATTGGCGTCATGTCTGTGGAGGAGATAATCCTTAGGACGAAACTAGGTGATAGGGGTGTTGTGAGGTTGATGGATCCAGAGGTGTGGTCACAGTTTATTAGAGAGAATTGGTTAGTTATTGTTATTGCGCTTGTTCTGTTGTTCGCGGTTGTTAATTTGGTCAAAACGATGTTGAAATGGGCGATTGTCATTATTATCGTTGTAGGTCTATTCATCTATAGTGGTGTGACAATGGACCAAATTGGTAACGCTGTGAATAAGGTGGCAGATGGAACGGTAAGTACGCTGAAGAAGGAAGCACAAGAGGTTATGCTTAAAGAGGCGCAGGATGCGAAGTACACTTCAAATGGTGACGGAACATTTACGATCACAACTCCGAATATTGAAGTGAAAGGTACGACTGGCGAAGATAAGGTAGAGGTTACTTTCCGCGGAGTTAGTCTTGGGAAGTGGAGTATTACTGATACCACACAAACATTTATCGAGGAAGCTCGGAAACATCAATAAACGGCCTCAGTTTAAATCATTATCAAAAACAAGCAAGCGGGCGACTGAAAGGGGAGATTGGATATGATAAACGGTTGGTTGACTAGTCTGAGTGATGCAAATATCATCTCCATCGCCCTCCTGCTGGTAGTAGTCTTTTCACTATTGCAAGGCTGGAGCAGAGGGTTCTCAAGTGCTACCGGAAGATTATTCGGTCTGTTGGGAACAGGACTGTTTACAATAGCTTCTTTGGTGCTGGCCATTCCTGCTGCGGCTTATCTCAACCCTCATGTTCAGACTTGGGCAGCAGGAATAAGTCTGCCTGATAAACAGCTGACCCAGTGGCAGCAAATTTATTATACGGCTGTGTCTGTGCTGGCGGAATCGCCGCTGGTGCGGTTTCTATTGTTGTTATTGCTCTCTTATATCTTAATTCGCATGCTTCTGGGATTGTTGTCTATGCTGCTCCCGTTCCACCAGCTACGGCGCACCAAGACATTTAAGGACAGAAAGATTACGCAAGTAAGCCGTATGGGTGGAGCTATCATAGGATTAATTATAGGCTTGACTCGTGGTTTAATTATTGTGCTCGCTCTTTTCATTTGTGTTGGCCTAAATCCAGAAAGTCAATTTAGCCGTTATGTGGAATCTTCTCCGATCTACAGTCAAAGCGCTGCCGCTGTATTTGAACCCTTTGTTGGGGAGACCGTGCAGAAAAAGCTGCCTATTCTGACGAAGACCGTTGCAGCTGAGATGAATGATATCCTGCGCAGAAAATATGAAGTTATCGATCATGATATCCCACAAGATATTGTGGGTGCGGCTGAAGATATTATTGGACAAGCGCAAGGAGACGAGAAGAAAGCCAGATTACTGTATGAATGGGTAGGAACAAGAGTAACTTATGATTACGCCAAAGCGGAAAATTATGAAAAGAATAGAATTTGGCATGAACAGACCCCACAGGATACCTTCGACACACGCATAGGGGTATGTATTGATTATGCCCGTCTTTACGCTGTAATGGCCCGCTCCCAAGGATTGCAGGTGCGCGTTGTAACGGGTCAAGGCTATGATGGTAGAGGCGGGTATGGCGCACATGCCTGGAATGAAGTTTATATAAGTGACCGGCAAGCTTGGATTCCACTGGATCCCACTTGGGCGAGTAGTGGAGATTGGTTTAATCCGAAGGATTTTGACGATACGCATATTAGGGAGAACGCACTCTGAGTGAGGGCGCCGCACTCCTTCCGTGTGGTACAATAAACTCATACCAACCGCTCTAACACAAATGCGAGTGCAATGCTCACAATCAGCTTCTTAGAAATCACCTTCATTATAAGAGCAATGTCGCTGGCTAAGGCAAATCAGACATTATTTTTATATAGAAGGGAAGAAAGCTGGTGAGCTTTGGGAAGCAGCTCCCGCCTGCGGACGGGAAATCTTCGAAACATTCTGTAGGTCTGAGATTGAATCTGTTTTTCTTTGGCACTTTTTTTATTTTTTGTATCATTATTGTGCGTCTTGCAGGTTTGCAGTTTACTGAGGGAGCTTTGCTGACAGAAGAAGAGATCAAACGGGATACGAAGTTTGTTCCGCTGGCAGCCATGCGAGGGATTATTTTTGCTGCCGGGGGTGAGCAGATAGCCTATTCTACACCTGTTGAGTCGCTCTATCTTACCCTAAATAAGGAATATACAGCTAAAACTACTGATAAAGTAACGGGTGAAACCTCACTAACGGAAAAAGCGAAAAATAAGTCCAATGACCTTGCAGCAAGATTAGTAGCGGAGTTTGAGAAATATGGAAGTGCAGATGCCCCTAAGTTAACGCAGCAGGACGTGCTGGATTTACTTGATCTGGACTTTAAAAAGTACCTAGGTTATGTACCGCGTCGTATAAAAGCAGGGCTAACTTCAGAAGAAATAGCTTATTTCATGGAACATAAGGATGAATATCCAGGTATTACCATTTTGGAAGAAAGTGTACGCCACTACGATAAAGATACGGTAGCTGTGCAGACGGTGGGTTTTGGCAAACCTTTTAAATCAACCGAAGACATAGCGATGTACAAAAATATTCGTAGTGCAATGAAAGACAATTCTTCACCGGGACTTATGTATAAAACGGAAGAATATGTGGGGTTTGATGGTCTGGAAATGCAGTATCAACGCGAACTGCGCGGAGAAAATGGTTATCAGGTCATTTCGGTCACTCCTCAAAATATGGCGGAGAAGGTAGAACAGACCGTTCCCCCTGTAAAAGGCAATAACATTTGGATGACTATTAATAAGAATGTTCAGATGAAGACTGAACAGGCCATATTAGATCAGATTAAATGGCTGCACACCAATGCTGTTCAAGGCGAAACTCATCCAGATGCTTTAACAGGTTATGCAGTAGCAATGGAAGTAGAGACTGGTAATATTGTCGCTATGGCGAGTATGCCGGATTACGATTCGAATGTATGGACAAAGGACTCGTTGCCTACATCCGTCTGGAATAAAATTATGAACAATCATCTGAATGGTACAATTACCTCGAATTCTTCCGGGAGATCGGGTCATGATTTTAGCTCTCTTGTATTCATGGGATCGACCATCAAACCGTTAAGTGTATTAATTGGTCTAAATGAAGGTTTTTTTAGCACCTCGAGCACCTATCCAGATGTGGGGATTACCTATTTCGGTAAGGATGATAAATCATCGGTTAGAAATTCATCAGGTCACGTCTATGGAAAACTGTATCCGGCTGATGCTATCAAGCAATCCTCTAACGTATTTATGGTGGATATGGTCGGAAAGCAACTTTATAAGAAATACCTGGGGAATAAAGGCGTAGAGGTCTGGGACCAATATATGAAAAAGTTCGGACTGGGTGTGTCAACACAAAGTGGTCTTCCCGGTGAATCACCAGGTCAGATTAACTATACAGATTTCAAGGCTGCAGGGAGCTCGCAGGCCGCGCTCGTCTACGCATCTTTTGGCCAGCAAGGCAGTTATACTACATTACAGCTTGCCCAGTATGCTACTACACTTGCAAATGAAGGTGTGCGAATTAAACCACAGCTTATAAGTAAGATTACGGATGCGCAAGGTAAGGTGGTTAAGGAATTTAAAAAAGAAGTGCTTAATAAAGTAACCTTTGATAAATCGTTCTGGAGAGAAATCAAACAGGGAATGAGCAGTAAAGTTAGTGCTTTTGACGATTTTCCTTATGATTTTTCCCGTAAGACAGGAACCTCTGAAAAAACGGACAGAAAAAATATAAACCGTGATAACGGGGTTTTTATTGCCTTTGCTCCACGTGAGAATCCGAAGCTGGCTGTAGCGGTTGTGATTCCGGAGGGCGGCTTTGGCTCAAATAGTGCAGCTCCGGTTGCCCGTAAGATTTTTGATGCTTATGATTGGGAATATGGGCTGGATGGGGTTCCAAAGAAGAATATTCCTCCTGTGGCAGATCCCGTTCAAGAACAATAAGCTTAAATTAGAGAAAAAGGAGAGACAAACTGTGAGTTTTTTCCGTAAGCAGGCCTCACCTCCTGACGAGACCAGCAGCAAAAGTTCCATCGGCCTGCGACTCAACGTGTTTTTCTTTAGCACGTTCGTTATATTTTGCGTAATCATCATCCGACTAGCTGTTCTGCAATTCGTGGAAGGTCCAACTTTAACTGAGGTAGAGACGAGTAGAGATACTAAAAATGTACCGTTAGCTTCCATGAGAGGGGTTATATACGCTGCAGGCGGTGAGAAGCTAGCTTATTCCACTCCTGTTCAATCGCTGTATATCACACTCAATAAAGAGTATACGGCTAAGGAAACAGATAAAGACACCGGTAAAACAACGCTGACCCCAGAGGCTAAGGTCAAGTCTGATGCCTTGGCAGCCAAGCTGGTAGCTGATTTCAATAAATATGGTGATCCAAATGCAGAGAAGATGACGGAGAAAGATGTAATTGATGCGTTGGATTTATATTTTCGTAAATCACTTGGCTTTATGGCACGGCGAATTAAGGCTGATCTGACTACTGAAGAAGTAGCTTATTTCATGGAACATAAAGGAGAATATCCGGGGCTTGAGATTGTCGAGGAGAGCATTCGTCATTACGATAAAGATACGGTTGCTGTACAGACGATTGGATATATCAAACCCTTCAAATCCGCGAACAGTCTTAATATTTATAAAAACATTCTTAGTGCTATGAAAAACAATCCGGAGCCAGGGCTAACGTATAAGGATGATGAATTTGTTGGATTCGATGGGCTGGAGCTGAAATATCAGCGTGAGCTTCGCGGGCAAAACGGATATCAGGAAATTTCCGTCAATCCACAGAATATGGCGGAGAAAATTGAGCGTGTCGTTCCGCCTGTCAAAGGAAATGACATCTGGACAACGATTAATAAGAATGTTCAGATGAAGACAGAACAGGCGATAACAGATCAGCTCAAATGGTTGCACTCTAATACCGTACAAGGCAGAACGCATCCGAATGCTTTAACGGGATATGCAGTAGCGATGGAAGTAGATACTGGTAATATTGTCGCTATGGCGAGTATGCCTGATTATGATACGAATGTTTGGACATCAGGTTCTTTGTCTTCAGATGTCTGGAACAGTATTATGGATAATTATCAGAACGGAACGATCACTCCTATTTCTTCGGGAACCTCAGGGAACGGACTAAGATCTGTACTGCTTCTAGGTTCAACGATTAAACCTTTGAGTGTACTCGTGGGTCTGAATGAAGGGTTGTTTTCAACTTCTTCTTATTATCAGGATAAAGGTTTTGCGACTTTTGGTAAGTCTGGGCATGAAACGAAGGTAAGAAACTCTTCTAACCACGTATATGGTTCTTTGGATCCTGCTAGAGCCATTGAGAAATCCTCGAATGCATTTATGGTCGATATGGTCGGTAAAAGATTGTATGACAAATATAAAAGCAAGGGGATAGACATCTGGGATGTCTATATGAAAGAGTTCGGCCTTGGTGTATCTACGGGAATTGACCTGCCTAATGAATTCTTGGGTCAAAGAAACTATACCAATATAGAAGCTGCTGGTAGTGCGCAGTCCGCACTGGTCTATGCCTCTTTCGGACAACAAGGAAGTTATACAGTAATGCAGCTTGCACAGTATGTTACTACACTTGCTAATGAAGGACAGCGGATTAAACCTCAACTGGTTAGCAAGATTACTGACGCAGATGGAAATATAATCAAAGAGTTTAAACGTGAGGTGCTTGATGAAGTAACAAACTTCGATAAGTCCTACTGGAATGAAATTAAGCAGGGGATGCGAAGTGAAGTTAGTGCTTTTTCTGATTTCCCTTATGACTTTGCACGTAAGACGGGAACCTCTCAGCAAGTAGCTAAGGGTGAAATTCGCGATAATGGGGTATTTATTGCATATGCTCCACGTAATAATCCTAAGTTGGCTGTGGCGGTTGTAATCCCTGAAGGTGGCTTTGGTTCACAAAGTGCGGCACCAGTCGCACGTAAAATATTTGATGCCTATGATTGGGAATATGGGCTTGATGGAGTTCCAAAGAAAAGTCTCCAGTCTGGCAATAATACTAATGATAATGCGAAGGAGGGAGAGACTACAGGTACCGAGTAACTCTGACCCTATGGCTAAGATTTAAAAAATAAACAGCTTCTCAATAGAGAGCATACAAGAATGGAGGGGTGGCAAATGATTGCCAAATACCGCCTGCTTGCATTGGATATGGATGGAACCCTACTGAATGATGAACAGATAATTACACCCACAACGGTGGAATGGATTCAAAAGGCGGTCAACGCAGGCGTTCATGTCTGTCTGTCGACAGGCCGAGCATTTGTAAGTGCCTTACCCTATGCAGAGCAGCTAGGTCTAGAGACACCGATGATCACTGTGAACGGCAGTGAGGTATGGAGAGCGCCACATGAAATATACCGGAGATCACTAATGGATCCCAAGCTGGTACAAGAAATGTATGATCTTGCAAAAGCAGATGACATCTGGTTCTGGGCTTATTCTCTGGACGAAGTTCTTAAACAGGATAACTGGGATGGGGATGTTACGGGTAGAGAATGGCTTAAGTTCGGTTATCACACTGAAGATGATGAGCTTCGTCATAAGCTGTTGCTTCGTCTTCAAGATATGGGTGGACTGGAGATTACGAACTCTTCTCCGCACAATCTGGAGATTAATCCTCTAGGCGTGAATAAGGCAGCAGGAATAAAGGAAGTCTGCAAGCTGCTGGGAATAGAAATGTCGCAAGTTGTAGCTGTGGGCGACAGCCTTAACGATCTGGCGGCGATCCAGCAGGCTGGGCTTGGCGTTGCCATGGGCAATGCGCAAAAGACGGTTAAACAAGAGGCTGATGTTGTGGTTGCGACCAATAATCAAGACGGGATTGCTGAGGTCATCCAAAAGTATATCTTTACCGAAGCTGCAGCCTCTGTAGGCAGCAAATAATAAAAGCAGTACTGCGAAGTGAATCCATGGAGCATTATGCTAGTAGGAGGTTAAGGAATTGACGATCCTGGGTTGGATTCTTATCATTGTTTTGTTTGCTGTAGGATTGGCAGGGGCTGTGTATCCTATACTGCCGGGTGCGTTAGCGATCTATCTTGCCTTTTTTGTATACGGCTGGTTCTTTTCTTTTGAGCCCTTTGGGGTTTGGTTCTGGATTATTCAAACACTGATCGTTGTAGTTCTGTTTGTTGCTGATTATGTTGTAGGAGCGTGGGGTGTCAAAAAATTTGGCGGCTCACGTTCATCGATTATCGGGAGCACGATCGGGCTGATCTTAGGACCTTTTGTTATTCCAGCTTTTGGTCTTATCATTGGACCATTTCTAGGGGCTTTTATTGGAGAATTGATTGTGGGATCTTCCCCGTCTAAAGCTGCTAAGGTAAGTGTTGGCTCCATACTCGGCTTATTTAGCAGTACCTTGGTCAAAATCGTATTGCAGGTAATTATGGTCGTCCTCTTTTTTATATGGGTCGCCCGGTTTTAATTTAACAGTGAAGAAGGGGAAAGAGTTTGTCCAAGAAAGAGTCTTTTGTTAAAGGCACGCTTATCCTTGCTGCTGCAGCTTTGGTGGCAAGGGTACTCGGGCTTGTCCAGCGGGTGCCGCTGGACCATATCTTTGACGGTGTGGGGAGAGCATCGTTTGGAGTTTCTAACAATATCTATTTAATGCTTCTAACCGTAGCCACCGCTGGGATTCCAAGTACACTCAGCAAAATGGTCTCTGAACGATACGCCTTGAATCGTCCTGAAGAGGCGAGACAAGTGTATCATGCTGCACTGCTGTTTTCAGTGGCTGCAGGGGTGTTTATGACTGTCTTGCTGTACATAGGGGCTCCATTTTATGCAACTCATATTGCTGATGTCCCTGAATCGGCGATGGCGATAAAAGCTATTGCGCCTGCGCTGCTGCTTTTTCCGGCAATAGCGATGATGCGTGGATATTTTCAAGGCCGCAACAATATGATGGCAGGTGGGATTTCTCAGATTGTGGAGCAATTCGCTCGCGTACTGACTGCTATTTTGCTGGCTTATATTTTATTACATCAAGGTTATAGCAACACTACAATTGCTGCGGGAGCATCTTTTGGTAGCGTGATTGGTAGTATCGCGGCGTTTGGCGTAATGATTTATTTTGCAGTCAAACTTCGCCGTGAGGACAAGCAATTAGGGTTGAATTATGATGCTGCTCAAAAATTACCGATTTGGGGTATCTACAAGGATATTTTTACACTGTCTATTCCTATTGTGCTCTCTTCCCTTACGATTCCGGTTGTGAATGTAATTGACACTTCTCTTACGGTACGATTATTGATTGATCAAATAGGTAGGGAGAGTGCCACTTCAGCGCTGGGTATTTTATCCAATCGAGCGCAGAGTGTAGCGGGCATTCCACCTGTTCTAGCTATCGCACTTGGAACTTCATTGATTCCGATCATTTCGGCTGCCTATGCCCGCCGTGATGAGGGGCATTTGAAAAAGCAGATAACGCTCGCTTTGCGGATTTCTATTTTGACAGGGATGCCGATTGTATTGGCGCTTGTAGCAGCTGCTTATTCTGTAAATGGATTATTGTTCGCCAGTTTAGATGGCAGTGGTATCGTAGCCATGCTTACTTTAGGAACGATCTTTCAGATTACGATGATGACAACGAACTCTATTTTGTTAGGTATGGGCAAATCGCGAATTTCCATGTATTATGTGTTAGCGGGTATTATTGTAAAATTAGTGGCAAGCTTATTACTTAGTAAGGTGTTTGGCATCTACGGAATCATCGGTGCAACAGCACTTTGTTTCGTGGTCATTACTTTGCTTAACTTACGTATGCTGAAATCGATTGTGCCTTTTGAAATTATGGGCAAACGATGGGGCGGTTTCGTGATTGCGGTACTTGTGTCCGGCGGGATTGGTTATGGCTTGAATGAGGCTGGGATTCTGTTAACAGATCTGATGCCTGCACGTTTGGCGTTTCTGATCACTTGTCTTGTTGTAGGAGCCGCTGTTGTTGTTATTTATCTAGTACTGCTTATTGTGCTGGGCGTGCTGACTAAACAGGAAATCTCCAGTTATCCGCGGGCGCTGCAAAAATTATTGAATCCGCTGATGAAGTTACAGCCTGCACGTGTTCGTATGAGAGAATAGGTTTGACTTCTACCCTGCATTTTGCTTCACTTAAAGAGTAGAAAATAGACAGATATTGAAGAAGGGACTGAGTAAATCATGGACAAAATTAGTTCTCCTGCTGAATTTCAGGTAGCCATTCAATCACCTCGATTAACAGTGGCCATCTTCAAGGCTGACTGGTGCTCGGATTGCAAATTTATCGATCCTTTTATCCCAGAGGTAGAGCAGGCTTATGCAGACCGCCTTACACTGGTTGAGGTAGATGTTGATGCCGTGGGCGATGTTAGCCAAGAACAAAATATTATGGGTATTCCAAGCTTCGTCGCATATTCGGATGGACGGGAATTGGTTAGATTCGTTAATAAATTGCGCAAATCCCGTGAAGAGATTGAGAATTTCCTTGATAAAGCGGTCCAAGTGCATCAAAGCCTTCAAAAGTAATTCCTAAGGAACCACCGCTTTCGCCTGTTTGTGCAAAAGCGGTGGTTTTTTGAAATATAAGTCTGGCTGCTTCTTCATTACTAAAAACTGCGGGTGATATTTTTGACGACAAATCAGTTGAAATGGCTTAGTTATCTTACTTGCCTTATCATGTTCCTCGCTGTACTCGGAGGAGCGGTAGTGACGAAGACTGGATCGGGCTTGGAATGCGGAAATGAATGGCCGCTCTGTCATGGGAAATTAATTCCGGCTTATACTATAGGCTCGATGATTGAATACACCCATCGCTTGTTTAGCGGTTTGGCGGGGTTATTCTCACTTGCCTCGATGTTTGCTTTTTGGCGTTATGCCCGTACTCGGCGCGATTTGCTGGGATATGCATTTATGACTTTATTATTCGTCATCGTTCAAGGTGGTATGGGAGCGCTTGCAGTAATTAAATCCCAATCCGCCGCTGTAATGGCGCTGCATATGGGTTTTTCTTTGATCGCCTTTTCGAGCGCTATGATGTTGGCTCTTGGAACCAAGAGATGGCATGAAGCACGCGAATATGATCATAAGCTGGAAGCTCAAAAGAAGCCTGTAAGTAAGGCTTTTCGCAATTTAACCTGTTTTACTGCCATCTATTCTTATATTGTCGTGTATATTGGAGCTTTTGTAAGTCATACGGATTCACAAGGCGGGTGTTCGGGTTGGCCGCTTTGTAATGGAGAATGGGTTCCAGAGCTTTCCGGAGGTGTGGGTGTTGTTTTTATGCATCGGATTGCGGCTTTGATCTTATTCATGCTTACGGCGCTGCTTGGGCATTTAGCATTTTGGAAACATAAGGATTATCCAGAGCTTAGAGCGCTAGGTGTAGCTGCAGTGCTGTTATGCTTGATGCAGGTATTTAGTGGGGCGGCTGTGGTTTACACCTTAGATAATGAAAGATTGTACATATTTGCCGCTTTGGCTCATATTTTGCTGATTGCCAGTTTGTTTGGTGTCTTATGTTATATGAGTGTAAGAGTCTGGCAGTTAAATCGCGCGAGTAGTGTCGTGTCTGGAAAAAATGTAACGAACCCAATGATTCCACCGCCTTGGTAGAACATTCCCTCCGTGGATAGAGGTGCTTCACCCGCGGAATAATAAAGTGGAAATCGGTATATCGTGGAGCTGATTGGCCGATGCTTACGTCGCGAGTTTTGTACGAAGCAGTCCATGGAAGCAGACGCTGAACAAAACTTTAGGAGGACTGGGATATGCTGCGGGTATTACTTGGAGAGCCGCCTCGAAAGAACAGTGGTGTGTTGGCTGATGCGATGGAGAATATGGCCACTTTTGCAGCATTGCTGCGCAAGGAAATGAGTGCCCATGAGGATAATGACCATGAATACCGCAAGCTGGAGATTTGGACACGTGGGCTGATTTCCTCTCTGGATGAACTGGAGCAAAGTTGGTTCGCGGCCGCTTTTTACCGGAAATTAGTGATTGCGGGTTATATGGATGATATGACACCGGTGGAACAGGGCGATTATGCACGTTATGTTTATTTTTATAAAGATGGCTTTATCCGGGTTTTCTCTCTCCTGGACAAGCTTGGGACGGTACTGAATCATTTTTATGATCTCAAAACATCCAAATTAAAAACGCATTTTTCTTACTTTACAGTGCTGCGTCAGCTTCAATTATTGAATGTGCATCCTGCATTAGCGGATCAACTGGAGCAGATTAAGAACTCCTACCGCGATCCATTGGAGAATTTACGCAAGCGCAGAAATGCTGAAATTCATTATATGAATTCCGAAATGCAAGATGATCTGTGGCAGCGGCACCAGGGTTTGCATGACAAAATTCAGCTCGAGGATCTGGATAGCCATCTTGAGGATTTAAAACAATCGCTCGAAATGAACTGTAAGACATTAATTGCGGCATTCAGCTACAGCAATGAACAGCTGCGTAAGGAAATAAGCAAGGCAAAGAGCATAAAATCGTAATCGTTCAATATATTTCCTTTTGACAAAAATCGATAAACTCACTATACTTATGCTTGCATTAAAGTATGTACGATTTCAGAAAAAATATAATTTCATAACTTTATCTTATCGAGAGCGGCGGAGGGATAGGCCCGATGAAGCCCGGCAACCGATTTGTATCCAGCGCGTGAAGCGTTGTACAAATGTCATGGTGCTAATTCCTACAATGGCGCAGGTTGCGGTCGTTGGCAGATGAGAAGGCATTGTCTTAATAAACCCACAGAGCCTCTTGCGATCTGCATCGATCGTTGGAGGTTTTTTTGTATAGAATAAGTGAAGTATAAAGGGGGGGCGACGAGAGTTGATTAATCTAAAAGGGATAACAAAGGTTTATGGAAAAGGGAGTAATGCGGCAACAGCACTTTCTGGATTAAATCTGTCCATCGAGAAAGGTGAAATATTCGGAGTCATCGGCCACTCTGGAGCCGGGAAAAGTACATTGATCCGTTGCATTAATCTGTTGGAACGTCCGACAGAAGGAGAGGTCTGGGTAGACGGTGTTGAGCTAACCAGTCTTAACCAAGGTCAGCTGCAGGAACAGCGGCGCAAGATTGGGATGATTTTTCAACATTTCAATTTGCTGTCTTCGGCGACCGTATACGATAATATTGCCTTTCCACTGCGCCTTGCAGGTACATCTAGAACAGCTATTGATACAAAAGTGAAAGATCTGCTCGCTCTAGTTGGGCTTGAAGAACATAAAGATAAGTATCCTTCTCAGTTATCTGGAGGACAAAAGCAGCGGGTCGGCATCGCCCGGGCGCTAGCCAGTGACCCTGATGTACTGCTGTGTGACGAGGCCACTTCTGCGCTTGATCCTCAGACAACGGACTCCATTCTTAAGCTGCTGCTCGATATTAATAAAAGATTCCATTTGACCATTGTGCTGATCACACATGAAATGCATGTAATCCAGAGCATCTGCGACCGTGTCGCGGTCATTCATGGTGGTGGGATTGTTGAGCAAGGCAAAGTTACAGAGGTATTTCTCAAGCCGCAGCATGAGGTTACACGCGATTTCATCCGCAGTGAGACACAGAATGAAGGACCTCTTCGAGTGGCGCTTGATGCTGCTGCCGGGGATAACTCTCAAGCTGTCAAAATTACTTTTTTCGGAGAAAAAACTTACGGCTCGGCACTATCCGATGTCGTACGTGATACGGGTGTAAGCTTTGCAATCTTACATGGTACCATCTCAACGATTAAAGATGTGCCTTATGGACAGATGATTGTGCGGTTTGAAGGGCCAGGTGAGGCGATTGCTGTAACGATCTCCAGACTAATTGCTCAAGGCCTTGATGTGGAGGTGATTTCGTAATGAATTTTGCAGATCTAAATTGGCAAGAAATGATGGATGCTACGGTTGCTACTATAAAAATGATATTTTTTTCCGGATTGTTCACAATTATTCTTGGTTTACCACTCGGAATTCTATTGTATTTATGGGGGAAATCGAATAGTATAGTAATCAGAGTAACTTACTCGGTCTTATCATTACTTGTAAATATTCTACGTTCCGTACCCTTTATCATTTTGATGGTGGCTCTAATTCCTTTCAGCAAAGCCGTTGTTGGAACCTCCATTGGTGTACTCGGTACGATTCCACCTCTGGTGATTGGTGCAGCTCCGTTTTTTGCCCGCTTGGTAGAGACGTCGTTAAGAGAGGTAGACCGCGGAGTCATCGAAGCCGCACAGGGTATGGGAGCATCGACGAACCAAATTGTTATGCGTGTTCTTTTGCCAGAAGCTCGTCCAGGTCTGCTAGCTGGAGTTACGATCACACTGGTTACACTGGTTTCCTATACAGCAATGGCTGGCATGGTTGGGGGCGGCGGATTAGGTGACTTGGCGATTCGTTATGGTTACCACCGCTATGAGACGGAGATTATGATTGTTTCTATAATATTTATTGTCGTACTGGTGCAATTGCTACAAATGGCCGGTGACCGACTCGTAAAACATTACACACGGAAATAAGGTACATCCATATATATCCTTATTCAATACAAAATATAGACTAGAGGGGGATTTACAATGAAAAAAGTACTACTTACATTTTTTAGCCTGACACTGGTTGCGGTGCTTGCGGCTTGCGGTAACAACAATGCATCTAATAATGCTGGGAGCTCGGCTGCTACAACAGCACCAAACGCAGAAGCAACAAGTGAACCTACTAAAGATCCTGTGAAACTGGTCATTGGTGCCTCACCTGTGCCTCATGCTGAAATTTTGAAGGCTATTGCTCCATTGCTTGAAAAAGATGGAATTACACTTGAAATCAAAGAATTCACTGACTATATCCAACCTAATGTGCAGCTTGATGAGAAGGAGTTAGACGCTAACTTTTTCCAACACCAACCGTATCTGGATGACCAAAACAAAAATAATAAAACAGATCTGGTCTCCGTTGCATCCGTTCACGTTGAGCCTTTTGGAGCTTATTCCAAAAAAATCAAATCGATCGATGAGTTGGCTGATGGTGCAAAAGTTGCCATTCCGAACGATGCTACTAACGGTGGCCGTGCACTAATCCTACTTGCAAAAAATGGTCTGATTACCTTGAAAGATGATACAAACATTGCTGCAACGAAAGCAGATATCACTGAAAACAAGAAAAACCTCGACATCATTGAGTTGGAAGCAGCAATGCTCCCACGTCAACTGGATGAGGTAGATCTTGCTTTGATCAACACGAACTTTGCACTAGATGCTGGTCTTGTGCCAACTAAAGATGCACTGTTCATCGAGGGTGTAGATTCCCCTTATGCTAACATTTTGGTAACCCGTCAAGACAATAAAGATTCCGAAGCCATCAAAAAGCTGGTTGCTGCCCTGAATTCTCCAGAAGCTAAAGCTTTCATTGAAGAAAAGTACGAAGGTGCGATCATTCCAGCGTTTTAAGGAATTAAGCTAAATTTGTCTATAGTCATAACAAGAACCCGCAGCCAAGTTGGCTTGCGGGTTTTATGTTCTAAGGTTGTGAGAGAATGTTAAATCCTCTATAATAAGAAAATCCCGATCTCCTTTACAGGAGGATCGGGAGGGTTATTGAACGGGATTTAGAATACTTGAACTACTTCTTCAACGCCTTCTACTTCTTCAAGGAGGGCGCGTTCAATCCCGGCTTTCAAGGTGATCGTGGAGCTTGGGCAGCTGCCGCAGGCACCCATAAGTTTCAACTTAACGATGCCGTCTTCTACATCGACCAGTTCTACGTCACCGCCATCGCGCTGCAGGAACGGACGAAGCTTATCCAGCACTTCTAGTACTTCATCATACATTTCGGTGCTTTGTGCATTCTCACTCATTTCTCAATCACTCCTTTCGTAAGTTCATTATAGTACAAAAAGTTAAAAAATAAAATGGTTAGGCGGAATAGGGAGATCATCATGAGACCAATTATTGAATTTTGTTCCAGCAACATGGGTCACGGAACAGACAAGCTAATGCATAAGCTGGAGGAAAATCCGGATTATGATGTCATTGAATACGGATGTCTGAACAATTGTGGAGAGTGTTATTTAATGCCTTTCGCCATGGTTGAAGGTGACATTATTGCAGCAGACACTGTTGCAGAGCTAGAAGAGAAAATTGAAGCCAAGATCAAAGAGCTTGAGGCTTGGTTTAATATAGATCTTGACTAAATTTCTCGAGAAAAAAAGAGGGAGCACTCCATAATCTAAATTATGGAGTGCTCCCTCTTTTTGGAACCTTGCTTGAACAAAATCCACCAATTTGATCGATTAGGCAACATATTGGAGAGTGCAGGTGCTACCGTGAAGGTGCCACCGGACTCAGGTGACCTTATATTGAGTGTCTTCCTACATTTGGATAGCTATCGGACCCCATAGTCATTATTCACCTGAAAAGCAGCATAAATGAACCTCATTATAAGCAATAACTTCACTGGAGACCGAAACTCTCATCCAAAGGCTAAAAATTTGCGAATAAGGTCATCTGAGTCCGCAGGGTATACGCACCAATAACGTAAGAAAAGCTACTCTCGCGTTTATCTGAGAGTAGCTACCTTGAATACTTATGAACCAGCCTTAGGCTTATCCTAAAGTGCGTTTCGACATCCAGAGCACTCCGCTCTTGAGGATGCGGGGAACCCGTCCTTTGACGGAGCGTTGTCCCATAAGTCCGAATCCTGCTTTTTTGCCTAGTGATCCTAAAGTACCCTTCAGGCGAATAGGATGAAGCTTAGGAGTCTCTCCGCGCCAGGTCGCTTGAATAACCTGAGCTACCTGCTCACCCTGTGCTCCAGCGGCTTGTGCGCTTGGTGCGAATGGCAGACTGGCACAGTCACCAATCACATATACCTCAGGATAATCCGGTATACGATAATACTCATCCAGCATAATCCGTCCACCGCGGTCCTTCGACACATTCAAATCTTGAACTACTTTTACAGGTTGAATCCCTGCGGTCCATACTGTCACATCTGAAAGGATTTCCTCGTTACCGTTAAAAATCGAATCCTTCTCTACATGAGATACAGAGATTCGTCCCAGCGTTTGCACCTGATGGTGATGAAACCATTCCTCTACGTACTGTGACAGCTTTGCCGGAAAGGCAGACAAAACACGTTCACCGCGATCCAGAATAGCAATGTTAAGGTCTGGACGGCTCTCCCGAAGCTCTGCGGCTAATTCAACACCGCTTAATCCTCCACCTACAATGTTTATCGTTCCGTAAGGCTTCACATCATTTAAACGGCGGTAGGTTTCCCGAGTACCAGCAAAGGTCTGGATGCTGCAGGTATATTGATCAGCACCAGGGATGTTGTGGTAATTATCGGTACAGCCAAGAGCAATGGCTAGGAGATCATAAGATACAATCTCACCGGATTCCATACTGACTATTTTGCTCTCCAAATCAATGGAACTCACTTCACCGTACCGGACAGTAAGCCGGGGGTGAACCGGAAAATGAATGCGCAGGTGATAATCAGTTACGGTACCTGCGGCGAGCGCATAATATTCCGTTTTGATTCCTTGATAAGGCATTCGGTCAATTAAGATAATTTCAACATCATGAGGAAGATGATTATTGAGTAATTCTTGAATTAAGGCTAGGCCGCCGTAGCCACCGCCAAGAACGAGTATTGTTCTCATGCTGACCGAACTTCCTTTCCAATATGGGATAACAAATCTCAGGTAGTTTTCTTATTCGTATACCTTAACCTCATTATAGAAAGTGTCACGTTCAACAGGAATTCGTCCAGCACCTTTCACTAGCCAGATCAATTCGTCGCGAGTCAGACCTTCCGGTGTTAAGGCG
Source organism: Paenibacillus sp. FSL H7-0716 (assembly GCF_038002705.1). Taxonomy (NCBI): domain Bacteria; kingdom Bacillati; phylum Bacillota; class Bacilli; order Caryophanales; family Paenibacillaceae; genus Paenibacillus; species Paenibacillus sp. FSL H7-0716. The sequence continues at coordinate 57,975 of NZ_JBBODA010000022.1, read as the reverse complement.
CCAGCCGCGTGGCTGATACGTTCTTTTAGAATTGTGCCATGCACGTCTGATGCACCGAAGTTCAGCGCAACTTGAGTAAGCTGAGGGCCAATGTTAATAAAGTACGCTTTGATGTGATCGAAATTGTCCAACATCAATCTGCTGATCGCAATGGTCTTCAGATCCTCATAAGCAGAGTTGCGGCGCATGATGCCAGCGTTTTTATTCTTAGGCTGCATGGACAATGGAATGAATACCATAAAGCCATTAGTTTCGTCCTGCAAATCACGGATTTGCATCATATGGCGGATACGGTCTTCGTGAGATTCAATGGAGCCGTACAGCATAGTGGTATGGGTCTTCATCCCAAGCTGATGTGCTGTCCGATGGACTTCCAGATATTCTTCCACATTAGCTTTGTCTACACGCATTTTTTTACGATATTGGTCGGATAATATTTCTGCGCCACCACCAGTGAGTGTTTTGAGTCCAGCAGCACGTAATTGTTCCAGTACCTCACGAATACTCAAACCGCTAATACGGGTGAAAAAATCAATTTCAGCGGCAGTGTAGGCTTTTAAGGTAACCTCAGGGAAACGTTCGTTCAAAGCTTTTAAAGAATCCACATAATATTGGAAGGGAACCTTGTCGTTATGGCCACCAACAATGTGGAATTCGCGTACGCCTGGGTGGATATGCTGTTCGACATATTGCACCATTTCTTGACCGGAAAGGGTATAGGCTCCCTCTTCTCCATCATCTTTGCGGAAATTGCAGAATGCACAGTGCGATTCGCAAACATTGGTGAAATATAGACTCATGTTTTCGATAAAATATACCCGGTTGTGATTCTTGGCGATATTGACTTCATTCGCTAGCTGGCCAATGGTAAGTAAATCGTTGCTTTGATATAAATAAACGCCATCTTCCAAATTCAATCTTTCGCCGCTGCGAACCTTATCAATAATGTTCGCCATTCGGGCATCCGTGTGGGGGGTAAAAAGAGTAGACATATTATGATTTCCTCCTGAAAGTTTACGAGCAGACTGCTCGAAGATAAATTCCAGACGTACCCAAGTGGTAGCTGTTCATTCTAAAAAAGAAAGAGGCGAGCTTGCCTCCGTGACAAATTTCCGAATTTTTACTTAGAGTGCCTTCCCTATTATAAACCTACTCTCCTAAGGGTATCAACAGCTTGATATTGATGGTGTTTTTTGTTGCGAAGGGTCATGCCTAAGGCAGTTGTGACTTGAGGGTAACGGAATAGTCGGTTATACTGAATTTATCAAGCATAAACGTCATTGGCATCCTTATAAAGGTGATAAGCGTTTGAGCGAGAAATATAAGAGATAAAGAATAGGTGCAACACTTATACTTTCTTATATTTTTAAGAAATAACTTTTGGCCGGAAGGCCCCTTAAACATAAGTTTCCGCTTATGAAGTGAGACGAATTTGTAGGAGGATGAGATCATGATTAATATTAGTGAAAAGGCAGCAGAACAATTAAAGGCGATGCTTGCTGAACAAGAAGTACCGAACATGTTCCTCCGTATTGGAGTAACGCCCGGCGGTTGCAGTGGATTCTCGTACGCTATGGGCTTTGATGATAATGAAACCGATCAGGACGTATATATGGACATTCAAGACATGAAAGTGGTTGTGGAGAAGGAGAACCTTCGTTACCTGGACGGTCTTGAAATCGACTTTGAAGAATCCGGCATGACGGGTGGATTCACCATCAACAACCCTAACGCTACTGCAACTTGCGGCTGCGGTTCAAGCTTCCGTACAGCTACGGATGCAGGGAAACCTAACGAAGAGCCTTGCTAATCACAGCAATCACGGCTCCAAGCCCCGTGTTGGATTCTAACAACACAGGCTTGGAGTTTTTTTATTCTCAATGACAAAAATCATCACAAGGAGTCCGGAAGTGGAAATGGAAATCAGAAAATTAAAAGCTGGTGAACAGCCTCCATTAGAATTACTTCTATTAGCAGATCCTTCGGAGAGCTTGGTTAACGGATATTTACAAAGAGGGTTATGTTGTGTGGCTGAGGTGGATAACAGCATCATCGGAGTCTACGTTGTGCTGCAGACAAGACCGGAGACTGTAGAGATCGTAAATATCGCCGTCGACGAAAATAAACACGGGCAAGGAATAGGTAAACAGCTGCTGAACCATGCGATTCAGAATGCCAAGCTGCTTGGAGCAAAAACCATTGAAATTGGCACAGGAAATTCGAGTGTTGGACAATTGGCACTTTATCAGAAATGTGGATTCAGAATCACCGGCATTGATAGAGATTTTTTTATTAGACATTACAGTGAAGAGATCTTTGAAAATGGGATTCAAGTCATAGATATGATACGCCTGTCGCTGGATTTATGAGTAAAGAGGAGTTTATCAAAAGCCTGGTAATGACCGCTGGGGCAGCCCTCTATTCTTTTACATAGGAAGCAAAACTTGTATCGCAAACCATGTATCGGACACAGATGACCCCAAACGCCGCATTTTCCCATATTTGTGGTGCCAACGGACCGCATTGCCGCTATTGATATGAAAATCAGTAAATATGAAGCTCTTTCTAAGCAATAGTGTCACTGGAGTCCGAAACCACGCCTCAAAGGTTGAAAATCTGCAAATAACGTCATCTGGGTCCGAAATACTCATGGGTTAACGACACTGTTGAAGCAGATAGCTATTGATTAAAAACACAGAGCAGCGATTCTCCAGATAACTGGAGAATCGCTGCTCTGTGTTTTTTTGCGATGGTCGGACCGTCTGTGCATAGAAATAAGCTGTTTATAGGACAGTCTCTGCGTACATTAGGCTGGAATAATAAACTTGTAATTAATCATAAATACGATGAGCGCTGCAGCTCCAAGGGAGAAGGCGATACAGCCCGTACCCAGTGCTCTGCGTTTGTCTTTAATAAATTTAAAGCCAATGGCGCAGATCAGTATAGTCGTTCCAGCCAATACAATGGACATCCCAAGCATAGCCACCCAATATAAAACCTCAAAAAACTGTGCCATTCTGAGCCCTCCCCGCGCTGTGCTTTTTAGTGATTCTGTTAGTACTCACTATAATAGTAGAAATTGAAAATGTAACCGCTATTAATAATACAACGATTTTGAAGATTATTCTAGTTATAGTGAACTCATCCATTAAGATAATCTTGTCGAATTTTTTGAGAATTGAATCTACAAAATCCGCGGTTGTACCCTATCGCTGTCGACTGATGCTGTGCTAAACACTAAGCCCTTTTTGCTAAGAGCGGCATCTTACACGGACAATCATACAAGAGGGCGAGACCTTCTCTGAGTAATGTATAGGGTAGGCTGGAATGTGAAGGGAGGGAAAGGACGATGGCAGGAAGACAATTGGCCAGTAAGTGGCTGAAGACAGAGGCGTTGCTGACCGACGCTCGGGTTGCACCCTATATCCCAATGACAAGGGGGTACAGGGCAGAAACGCTCCTGGCAATGCTTCGTAGATATGGAAATGTTGTCATTAAACCTATTGTGGGTGGCGGGGGTTACGGTGTAATCAAAGTTTTTCGGGATAGTCGCGGTTATGGATTCACCTATATGGACAGAACTCGAATTTACAAGGATTTTGGATCCATGAGACGTGCGCTTAATACTGTGAAGGCAAGACGCAGATATTTGATCCAACAAGGGATTTCCCTGGCTAGAATCGGCGGGCGGCCTATTGATTATCGGGTCAAAGTAGTTAAGAATGGTGAGGTTTGGGAATTTCGCTCCATGGTAGGGAGATTGGCTCGGCCAGGTCTGTTCGTAACCAATCTTTGTAAAGGGGGAACGATGCTATCATGTCGTGAAGGACTTCGTAGATCGTTGCCGCGGATTAAAGCTTCAGCGAAGAAAGCAGAAATGCGAAGACTAACCCATGTATGTATCGGAATTATGGAACGGCATTTTCCGGGAATAGGTGAGCTGGGCTTTGATTATGCTGTGGATTATTCAGGGAAAATATGGATTCTGGAGGTTAACACAAGACCTCAATAAATTAACAATTATTTTAAGAATTGACGATAATAGAGTAGTAAGATAAAATTGCGTTTAGTTGCGTTCTTTTGGGGTAAATAACATTGTAATTTATTTACAATAAAAATATATTTTTTGCTGTATACAAGTGGTTCAATCCTGTGTATAACTATTATCCCCATAGTCCACTGTGTAGCTAGTACCTTTACAACGCTTACACACATTTTATACACAGGATTTCCACATGTACTTGTGGATAACGCGAACGCTTGTTCGAAAAATGATAGTTTGATATGATAGATTCAGATCCAAATAAAGGAAAGGTAGATGAAGTTTATGGTTGAATTGTCGGATGAGATGCTGCTTGACTCTTACCATAGAGCAATAGAGCTGCAACTAGAGCATGATTTCATCGCTCTTCTACTCGTTGAAATTCGCAAACGAAACTTACACTCTCCAGTACATGCGGTTCTTCATTAAAAAGCGCAAAGGATAACTTTGTAGCAGGCTACATATATAAAACCGCGAGGCACAAACAAACATAAAAGGGTATCCTCACAGGCTGTTATTAACAGGCCTGTAAGAATACCCTTTTTTATTGTGTTAATAGATTTAGAGTTTCATATTACTGCTGTGACCCGGTGAAAGCTTCGCTTCTGGATCAATGTACACCTTAGCATTATTCACAGCCGTTGGAGCTTCGCCAAATCCTACAGCAATCAGCTTCAGCTTACCAGGATAAGTTGTGATGTCGCCGGCAGCAAATATGCCTGGAATGCTTGTTTCCATACGTGAGTCAACAACAATGGAGTTCCCTTCAATCTCAATACCCCATTCGGCAATAGGACCTAGGGAAGAGATGAATCCGAAGTTTACAATAACGCTGTCCACTTCAATTTCTTGAGTTTCTTTGGTCTTGATATTTGACAATGTAACCTTGGTAATGAACTCATCACCATGCAGCTCTGTAATTTCAGTAGGGGTAACTACGTTAACCTTGGAAGCCATCAGGTTCTCAACGCTATGTTCATGCGCACGGAATTTATCCCGGCGGTGAATCAGGGTTACCTGTTCAGCGATGGGTTCCAGCATGAGCGCCCAGTCAACTGCAGAGTCACCGCCACCGCTGATCAGAACTTTTTTATCTTTAAAGGCATTTAGATCATTTACAAAATAATGGAGGTTTGCTTTTTCAAAACGTCCAGCGTTGGGTAATTCCAAACGACGAGGTTCAAATGCACCTACACCAGCTGTAATGATGATCGCCTTACTGTGGTATTCGGCTACATCGGTTGTAACCACAAAATGACGTTCGTCCCGTTTTTGAACAGAAATCACTTTCTCCTCCAGCCGGATATTGGATTGGAACATATCCATTTGCCGAGACAGGTTGTCGACCAATTCTTGTGCTGTTACTTTTGGAAAACCTGCCACATCATAAATGTATTTTTCTGGATAAAGGGCAGCAAGTTGTCCCCCCAATTGGGGCATACTTTCAATAAGGGTTACTGATGCCTGACGCATTCCGCCGTAAAATGCGGCAAACATGCCAGCTGGCCCGCCACCTATGATTAAAAGGTCGCTCATAGGAACGCTGGATTGCTCTTGGGTCACGGGATATTACACCTCCGAGTTGATATATTCATTTTGCCATACTTGTGTACCTACTTATTATAATCATTGTGACACATACCTGCAAAGAAAGACTTTAGAAGTCAATAAAAGTGTGACGTTTTTTAGTATTTTAATGTTTGATTAATGCTACACTAAGGTTTACAATGGATATGGTCAATTTAGAAATGCTTCAAGTTTGATTGGAATTTCTTCTAAATATAAGTGTATAAATTCACAAAAAGGACCGTACATTGTTTCAATAAAAAATACAAAGACAGATTTACCTCTTGGAAGGAGCCGGAACATGAGTAGTATTCCCAAAATCGTTATCTTAGGCGCGGGCTATGGGGGTATTTTGACCGCACAGCGCTTGCAGAAGGCTTTGAATTATAATGAAGCGGATGTCACGCTTGTAAACCGTCACGAGTACCACTATTTTACTACCCATCTACATATGCCTGCGGCGGGTACGGACAGTATTGAACACACTCGGGTGTCCATTTCGAAACTAATCGATGAATTCAAGATCGACCTCGTGAAGTCATCTGTTCAGGAAATTCGTACTCAGCAGAAAAAGATTATTTTGGAGGATGGTACCCTATCGTATGATTATCTTGTCATTGCTTTAGGTGGAGAACCTGAAACATTTGGTATTCCTGGACTTGATAAATACGCACTGACAATCCGGAGCATCAATTCCGTTCGTTTAATTCGCGAGCATATTGAATATCAATTCGCTAAGTACAAGAACGAGAACAATGCTCAGGAGCATATTAATTTTGTTGTCGGTGGTGCCGGCTTTAGCGGTATCGAATTTGTAGCTGAATTAGCTGACCGTATCCCTGGATTGTGTAAAGAATATGACGTTGATCCAAGTATGGTTAATATATATAACGTAGAGGCTGCTCCGACAGCACTGCCTGGTTTTGCTCCTGAGCTTGTTGAGTATGCGATGGACTTGCTCACCAAAAAGGGAGTTACCTTCAAGATGGGTGTTGCGATCAAGGAGTGTCTGCCAAACGGGGTAATTCTGGCATCCGGCGAAGAAATCAAAGCCTCCACAATTATTTGGACAGGCGGAATCCGTGGCAATCGTCTTATTGAGGCTGCCGGATTTGAAGCTATGCGTGGGCGCGTGAAGGTAGATGAATATCTACGTGCACCGGGCCAAGAGAATATCTTCATTATTGGTGATGGCTCCCTTATGATTAATCCGGAAGGACGCCCTTACCCGCCAACCGCTCAAATTGCTATGCAGCAGGGTGAATGCTGTGCGCATAATTTGGTGGCGGCAATCCGGAATCAACAGCCGAAGAAATTCGCATTCAGCAATAAAGGAACCGTAGCTTCCCTAGGCAAAGGCCAAGGAATCGCTGTAGTAGGCAGCAAAACTTACAAGGGCTGGACTGCAGCTCAGTTGAAAAAAGTTGTAGATATGCGCTACTTGTTCATTATCGGCGGAATTCCGCTGGTTCTGAAAAAAGGAAGATTCTTATAATATGCGCCATTGCAGCGTACAGGTACGCGGACTGCTGACTCGTGAAGAATTGGACCGTTATAACGGACTGATAGGGGTTGGATCTTATCTGGAGGATCAGAACCAGTATGATCTGGCTTATATCGTTCAGAAGGAAATTGATCTGCTCATTCTCCCTGGTATCGAACGTCTGAAGGATAAAGGGCGCGCTCGGGATCGGGCCACGGCTGAATATCTGGAAAGTTTACGTGAAGATGATGAGGATAAAGAAGACGAGGATTCAGGAACTTCGGTGTCTTAATCTAATGATATGGCAGTTAAAAAGGGTGTGTCTCCATGCGAACTGGAGACACACCCTTTTTTTGTTGTTACAGCTTGAGCATTTCTTCAAAAGATTCTTCAGTCAGCAGATTGCCGACATAAAAAGGTCCGAATTCGCCGTAGCGAGCACTTACTTCGTCAAAACGCATTTCGTATACCAGCTTTTTGAATTGCAGTGCATCTTCAGCGAACAGAGTTACGCCCCATTCCCAGTCATCAAAACCGACGGAGCCGGTAATAATTTGCTTCACTTTACCTGCATATGAACGTCCAATTAACCCGTGTGAAGCCATGAGCTCCCGGCGTTTGTCCATATCAAGCATGTACCAGTTATCGGCAAGCTCGCGTTTTTTGTTCATAGGATAGAAACAGATGTGTTTCGCTTGCGGTAAAATAGGCTTTAGACGTGCGGCAACATGCGGATTCTGCATAGGATCGCTACCGTCGCTGCCACTGCCACCAGCAGCGTAGTTGCTTAATTCAACAATACTTACATATGAATAAGCTTTGGTTGTATATTGAGCAAAAGCGATTTTGTTAAAGGCGGTCTCAAGTTGGTTCAAAGCTTCTAGGCTTTCGCGCAAAAACATCATTACAAAATCGGCCTTTTGGCCCACTATGGAGTATACTGCGGTGCTGCCTTCTTTAGCTTCCTCAACAGGGCTCCACTCCTGCATAAAAGCATGTAGTTCTTCCAGGGCAACGGCACGTTCTTCATCATCTGCTGCCGTCCAAGCGGTCCAGTTCAGAGAGCGGAAGTCATGCAGTGCATACCAGCCTTCCAGTGTCAAAGCGGCTTCGATCATGATCTCACTCCTTAAAAGTTTTACGAAGCATAAGCCTCGCTGAAATAACATCGCGTAAAACTCGCAATTGAAGCATAAACTTAGTCTTACGAAGCATCTGCTTCATAGGCTATGTATGATCTGATTAATCTACTTGCATTGTATCGCAATCAAGCCGCCAAGAGCAAACGGAGGCATCCTGTAAGTGTGCGAATTAGTGCGTGAATTTGAATAAAGTTCATTGCTTCGTGACATTTTTTCTAGTAAACTTACTACTAGCTTGTAAAAGATGTGCGCTTCTTTATAGAAAGGGGTGGAGACGGTAAGATGGGATTTATTCCAGTGTTTATCCTAGCCGTTTTATTCTTTGTGATGATGTTTGGTATCGGCTTTATTCTTAACATGTTAATGAAGACAACCTGGTTTCCCGCTTATCTATTCGTACTTATTATTCTACCCGTCGTAATCTATTCTATTTGGGATAGAAACGCGATGTCGCTCTGGGAGCATCTCTCCAGTTTCCACTTTGTTGATTATCTTACAGGTGTCGCTGGTCTTGCAGGTGCTATACTTAGTGGATGGACCATTCAAAAGCTGCGCTTTGGCGGTTACAAGATGTTTTAAAGATTTGAAAGAGCCTATGTTATGAATCAGTCTTATATTTCTGCGAGAAACGGGATACCTTCCTCTTTAGAGGTCGGCGAAGCCGTTTCTTCTTGTTTAATAGAGGTAGATATTCGTAAGAAGAAGTTGATTATATTGCGAAAAGAGTCGAAATTGGGAGTTTATTTACATTTTCGCTATGTTAATTTGTGATAGAATAGAATCCTGTATGAATTCGTGTAAACAAGGGGGTATCCGTAGATGCGGATGAGTAACTTACATCATTTCACCGAACATCATCGGTACTGCGTTTCCCGCGAATTTGGTCTTAGTGTTATAGATGGACGTATGCTTAGCTCTGTATATCAACCTATGGTAGGAGCCTTTGCAATCAGTTTCTATCGCTTGCTGGTTGAACATGTGCCAGCAGATAGCATTGGCTATTCTGGAGTGGAGCAACAGCGCAGGCTATTTATGACTTTGGGTGTTGAGCCCAATGAGAAAGGCCGCAAATATTTAATTGATCAGGCTTCCCGGTTAGAAGCAGTGGGTCTGTTGCAGACCTGTCGAATCTATGTGCCGGAAACAGATGATTATTTATATGAATATGAGCTAATGCCGCCGCTATCGCCAGCCGACTTTTTTGCCACTCAGCATTTAACCTTGCTGTTACGTGATAAGATTGGCAAATTTGCTGTGCTGTCCTTACGGGAACAGTTCTGGAATCGCGAGCCGGAAGAGTGGAGCCGCAGATCTATAGGCAAAGAGAATATTTCCGTGCCTTTTTATGATATTTTTCAACTTAATACACATGTCATTGATTATGAGCTGGAGCAAGCTTTGGCAGAGGTAGCCTCTGTTCGACAGCCCGGCACGCTTGAATCCGGAGAGCAGGCAATCGGATATAGTGACATTATTTTGCGTTTTCCACGGGAGTCTGTGAATCGGGCTCATGTAGAAAAACTGCGCTTTGACCATACTCAAATGGGTGTAATTAACTATGTTGCTCATAAATACGAACTGAGTCCGCAGGATTTATGTCGTTTGCTGGATGAGGATGGAGTGTTCTCACCGGAGGGCGAGGTCATGCTGGATGCGTTGCAATATAAAGCGAGCCAACATTTCAGGCAAGATATGAAACGACAGGAAAAACGTGAAATTGCAGCTGCGAAAGTTGTTTCTATCCGGTCCAGTGCGACCGAAGAGAATGATGATTCTATAGCACCACCAGAGCAATCTGTTGAGATGGAGTATTATGTAGAAGTACCGCCACAATTTTTGTCCAAATGTGACATTCACCAATATAATATGATGCTGCGGAACGAACCTTATACGAGACTGCTACAAACCTTTTTCCCGGGTGCAGTGCCCAGCCATCTGATGGATATGTTCGAGAAAATAGATCTGAACTATAAGCTGAGCGGTGAAGTAATTAATGTACTCATTCATTATTTAATGACTATGGTAGCCTCGGGTGGAGAACAGCGGATGAACCGCAATTTTGTAGAGGCTATCGCCTCCAATATGCTGGTTAAACAAGTGAACACCTACGAGAAGGCTGTAAGATATATTAGAGATCAGTCCAAAGTGAAGGGCAAGGGGACAACGGCTAATACGGCTGGAGGAACACGATCACGTTCTTATGCCAAAAATACAGGCCGCTCTAATAAACCGGAAATTCCGATTGTGCTGGATGATGGAAGTGCTGGAACAGTATCGGAAGAGGAATTCGCGGCGATGATGAAGAAAGCGGCAGAAATTAAGGCCAGTAAGAAAAAAGGCGTATCGCAAACGCCTTAATGAAAGAGAGGTGGAACAATGGAGTCTATGGGCGATGTACTTCGTTCGATCAACAATCCAACTCTACGGCAGCGTCAACGCGATCTTGAACAGGGGTTATTCAATCATCCACTTGTGAAGGCATTACAGTCCGAACATCCTGAACTGGACGAATCACGACTGCGGCTTCATATGAGTCGCCTGTATCAATATGTAGAGGAAAGCCGAAACTGTGCGAACTGCCCAGGACTAGAGAAGTGTCCAAATGATTTTCCTGGCCATTATAGTAAACTAACGGTAGAAACTGTGAATGGTTCAGTGGATCTATATGAACGCAAGACGGCATGCCGACTTAAAGTGGCACAAGATAATCAGGATAACATCCGCAAACGTATTCGTAGCTTTTATGTGGACGAGCGTGTACTTAACGGCGGTTATGATGAGATAGATATTATGGGCAAAGACCCGCGCCGGGTCTCGGCTGTGAATAAAATATTTGATTATATCACGAATGTTAAAGAGGAAGGCCTGACTTCACGCGGCATTTATTTACATGGCTCTTTTGGAACAGGCAAAACTTTTTTGATGTGTTATTTGCTGCATGAGCTTGCTGTTGCTGGATATACCGGAGTGATCGTATACATGCCAGACTTTATAGAGGACTTGAAATCGATCATGATGGATGGCCAGAAGATGAAGGAAACTGTCGATACGATGAAAAACTGCGATTTACTTATTTTTGATGACATTGGTGCGGAAAATCTGAATCCTTGGGCTCGTGATCATGTACTTGGGGCGATCTTAAATTATCGGATGAACCGCAAACCAACCTTTTACACCTCGAATTATCCGTTGGATGGCTTGGAGAAACATCTTAGCTTTACGAGCAAAGATGGTGAAGAGGTCTATAAAGGCCAACGGCTAATGGATCGCATTGCTCCTTTTGTGGATGTTCTTCCACTGCATGGGGAGAATCAGCGAGGGGCCAATAGATAAGCCTGAAATATTCATAATGTAAAATTCTAAAGAGCAGTGGTTCTCCTTTTATTGGAGGATGGCTGCTCTTCGTTTTCTTTAGTTATCCTAACTCAAACGCCGCTTTTTCCCTCATTATTCTCAAAAAAAGAAGCCGCCCCATAAGTAGCATTCACTACTTTTGAGACAGCTTCTTTTTATTGTGCGATGATTCCTTTACTCCGAGAGAATGAACTTAAGGATGACCATTCCGAAAAAGACAACCGTCATAAACGTGGTCATTCCGAAAAATCCGGTCATTAAATCCCCAAGATCATTGCGGGGTTCTTCGTTGATATGTTCTCGTGGGTCCCGTACTTGCGCGTTAACATCCATAGTTTCTGCCTCCTTACAGGGACAAGCCCTGTATTATTAGATGCAAATTGACATTAGTTTATGAAATAAGTCATTGACAATTAATGCGCTTTCTTTAAGTATACCGAAATGCTGGGGAGGTTGTAAAGAAAAGAGTGCGTAAAAAAAATACATTGAAGGCAATATAATTGCGAGTGATATTTCACATATCCCATAAAGATATGTTATACTTGTAATGTGTCGGTAAGTGGTAATTTGGTTATCATATTACATGAAACAATTTATTAACTCATATTTCGGAGCAGCTTCCATGAACTAAGCTTTGGCTTAAGATGTGCGTAATGCTTCGCAAAACTTAAAGGAGGAACAATATCATGGCTATCGTGAACGTGTCTGACCAATCCTTCAGTAACGAAGTGGAAGGTCAAGGTACTGTAGTAGTAGACTTCTGGGCTCCTTGGTGTGGTCCTTGTAAAATGCTCGCTCCAATCTTGGATGAATTGTCCACAGAGCTGGGAGACGACGTGAAAATTGCAAAATTGAATGTGGATGAGAATCCGGAAACGGCTTCCCGTTTTGGTGTTATGAGTATCCCAACTCTGATCTTCTTCAAAGACGGTCAACCGGTAGATAAAGTTGTGGGACTGAACTCCAAAGAATCCCTGAAAAATATCGTAGCAAAACATCAATAATTGATAGATGCTACTGTTCGGGCCTCGGCCCTGCCACTCAGCGCCTTCGGTTCATTCCGGAGGCGTTTTGTGTGCTGAATGCCAACTAATCATGGGTCCAATTTAGCTGGAGGGGATCATTTTGGACAATATCCGCAATAAACTGGCACTACTACCCGATCTGCCTGGTTGCTATCTGATGAAGAATCAGGAAGGCACTATTATTTATGTGGGCAAAGCGAAAGTACTCAAGAATCGGGTGCGGTCTTATTTTACAGGCAGTCATAATGGTAAAACGCAGCGGCTTGTCGCTAATATTGCTGATTTCGAATACATCGTTACGTCCAGTAACATGGAAGCGCTCATTCTAGAGTGTAATCTAATTAAGAAACATATGCCGCGTTATAATGTGCTTTTGAAAGACGACAAGACGTTTCCTTATATAAAAATAACGAATGAAACTCACCCGCGCCTTGAGGTTACACGCCGGGTGATTAAAGATAAAGCAAAATATTTTGGCCCTTATCCTAATGCTTATGCTGCTCAGCAGACAAAAAAGCTCCTAGATCGTATGTACCCGCTTCGTAAATGCGGCGTGATGCCAAAGGAGGTCTGTCTTTATTATCACATGGGCCAGTGTCTGGCACCGTGTGAGAAGGAGGTTCAGAAATCCGAGTATGAGCAGATTACGCAGGACATCGCTGCTTTTCTAGGCGGAGGTCATGAGGCGGTTAAAAAGGATTTACAGCAAAAAATGCAGGAAGCTGCTGAGGAATTATATTTTGAGCGGGCGAAGGAACTGCGGGATCAGATTATCCATATCGATGCATTGATGGAGAAGCAGAAGATCAACACTACAGATACTAAGGACCGGGATGTATTTGGTTATGCTGTAGACAAGGGATGGATGTGTGTGCAGATTCTGTACATGAGACAAGGGAAGATGATTCAGCGCCATTCCTCCGTGTTCCCGTTTTATGGTGAAGCCTACAGTGACTTTATGTCTTATGTGACGCAGTATTACAGTGATAATCCCGCTTTGCCGCAGGAGATTCTGCTGCCGGATGTGCTCGATGAGGAGTCTCTGGTAAATAAAGAGACTAAACCCGAGATCGCCATAGCTGCTCCAGCAGAAGCGGATTTACAACAGGGTGAAGATACTCCTGAATCGGCTGAAGAGGCTGAGGCACGTGCGACGGCGGCTGAGGAAGCTGCGGCAGCAGGGATCGTGGATGCCGCTGGCGGTGCCTCCATTCTGCAGGAGTGGCTGGGCATTAAGGTGCTTGTACCACAACGCGGTCTTAAGAAGCAGATGGTTGGCATGGCTTGTCAAAATGCAAGAGTGGCTATCGACGAGAAATTCCGGCTGATTGAACGGGATGAAGAGCGTACCTCTGGAGCAGCGATCAGCTTAGGAGAGAGCTTGGGGCTTGAACGCTTGAGCCGTATTGAGGCGTTCGATAACTCGAACATTCAGGGGACTAACCCGGTCTCAGCGATGGTCGTCTTCATTGATGGCAAGCCTGCACGAAAAGAGTATCGTAAATATAAGGTTCGTACGGTAGTGGGTGCGGATGATTATGGAACGATGCGCGAGGTCATTCGGCGGCGATATGAACGGGTATTGAAGGAGAATCTTCCGATACCGGATCTTATTGTGGTCGATGGAGGGAAAGGGCAAATCTCCTCTGCTATTGATATTCTGGAGAATGAGCTGGGATTATTCATTCCGGTCTGCGGCCTTGTTAAGGATGATAAGCATAAGACGGCTCAGCTTTTGGTTGGAGATCCGCCAGAGCCTGTCGCGCTAGCCCGGGACAGTCAGGAATTTTACCTTTTGCAACGGATTCAGGATGAGGTCCATAGGTTCGCGATCACCTTCCACCGTGAACAGCGCGGGAAGTCCATGGTTACCTCCAAGCTGGACTCTATACCTGGTATAGGTGAGAAGCGCCGTAAAGCGCTACTAAAGCATTTCGGATCGCTTAAGAAAATTAAAGAAGCCTCCGTGGATGATTTCCGTACACTTTCTATTGGAGAAAAGCTGGCAAGACAAATTCTTGATGCGCTCAAGGATGAAGAGCCAACCTCATAGCAATGGTGACAAAAGAAAAAGGGGATCACAGCAGCGACTAAAGCTGCTATGATCCCCTTTTTTAAATTTGGTTATAGGATGTACACTCTTTTATTTTCTTAAATCAAAGAAGACGGCTCCACCTGCTTAGGTTTCTGTGGTGGGTTAAATCGATAGACGATGTAAGCGACTATGAACGGCATAATAATCGCGAAGATACCCGCGCCTACATTTACGCTCTCCTTCATAAAGATCAGCGTAGCGCCCATCAGGATGCTGTCAAACACGACGTGGCTGAACATGACAGCAATAAATCCGTAACGAAGGAAAATATAACTGAACAGCAGCCCGATTACGGTCAGCTCAATGGGACGGGAGCTGATGGGATAGATCGGATATAACGTATGGCCAAACGCCCAAACCAGCGTGGTGATCAAGCAAGCGACAAAAGTGTTCCGGAACACTTTTTTCAGCATAGGAATTCCGAAAAAGCGATAAATGGCTTCCTCAGATAAACCAGCGAGCCATGCGACGATAGGCAGAAGCCAAGCATATCTCATGTTATAAGGAGATTGGGTGGCGTCTGTAGTAGACCAATTGTGCAAGGTAAACGATAATATGATGAACATAACCGTCTGCACCCCTAGCAGAACGAAAGCCCAGATGTAACCAGCCCGGATACTGTCCAACACATATTGTCCATAGCCGGGCTCTTTGGCGCGGGGCCAAGGGTTCATGCCTTCCTCTTTTCGCCATAGGCCATTGCCGCCCACTAAAGAGAAGTAGAGCAAGGAGGACATCAGCAGGCTGTACAAAGCATAAATGATAAACATAATGACAGAGGTAATCTGTGCTTCTAGCCCTTCGCCCGTAGATTCAGGCAGCATATTATAGGTGCTGATCATCATGATTACAAAATAGGCTGAGCTTAGGAATACTCCACGTTTAAAGGAAGTGTGCTCTCTTCTAAGAATACTGTAGACGAGTGCCAGAATTCCTAAAATCAGTGTGGGTATACCGTAACCGAATAATGTTAGCTTTTCCGCTAAAGAGGTCTGTCCTTGTACATAGGAGGTATGCCAAGCCGGTGCAGTGAAGCCGGCATTAAAGCTGGATACCTGCTCTCCACTGAAATCAAAATAATAGTGCAATAAGGATTCGCCGACCTGAACAGTACTATCCGTATACACTAGCCCATGGCTTCCTGTATTCGATTCAATTTGTAGCTTGGCAGGATTTACTTCCCATTCCTGAAGCCAAGGACGAGCAAGATTCTCCTTCTGCGCTAGAGTGAGGTCAGCTCCCTTGTCCTCTTTTGCACCAACGGAAGCGATGCCTGACCCCTCTTCAGAGGCAACTTTTGCAGCCTTTGAGAAAGCGACAATCTTACCGTTATACATATTGAGGTCAACAATGATTTGCGGCTCTTGCTCCGCTGACGGAGTAAGCGTTGCACGAAAGACATCAAAAGGATATTTTTGATCCAGTTTTTTCTTGGTGTAGTCCTCCACAAGCTTCTCGCGAGACATATAACCATAAAAGGAAGAGTCCGTCTCGTAAAGTACATTCCATTGATCGTTTGGTGCTTCGGTGTAGTTGAGCTTTTGTTCTGCAAATAATATGGCTTGGTCACGGGCTTCTGCCTTGCTAATGACGGTGGTATCTTCACCTGTAGGGCTACTAAGCAGTGAAGGGGAAATCTGAAACATAATAAATAGAATAAGACCGATAATGCCCGAGATGATGAGCCTCTTGGAGAGGGCACGTTGCTGTAAGGGCTGGCCGACGGGATTCATGTAACGCCTCCTTGTTATGTACTGACAATGTTATGTTCCATTATAGTATTAGTGCCTGGTTGGTTACAAAAATCATTATATGTTCTTTTTATGGGTAATAGAGATAGTATAGAATAGCCATGTGAATTTATACCATGAATTTTATCGTGTTCATTTCAGCATGAATGGTGAGAATCGGTGTAATTGCAGGGAAAACACGGAAAAGTGATGAGAAAAGGCACTCCTTTTGATGCAGTCTCTTTAAACCGCATTTTTTCATGTGAATGAGCATTAATTGTGTCTTTGTGAATTCACTAAATAACGTATATAATTTGTATGCAATTGTATAGTAGCCGAATTTCTGGTGAAAACGGGGGAACCATAAGAAGTGATGAAAAGTGGAGTGTACACGATAAATGGCACTTTCATCAGGGGTGAATTTCGTTCTGGGAACGAATAGGGCAGCCTGCATAGTCCGAATCCGTCAGCTAACCTCGTAGGCTAATTTACTGCAGGAACCAAGTCAGCATTGGTTTTCCAGTGCTTTTTTTGTTGGAATTTTTGATAAGAAGGTGAGCAAATGGCTTCACAGTTTCGCAGGATTTCTGAATTTAAGTTTCTAAAGCTCTCGCCGCCGCAGATACTGGTGCTGGGTTTTGCATCGATTATTTTGATAGGGGCCTTGCTGCTTATGCTCCCCATCTCAAGCACAAGCGGGAATTCCGTGAAATTTATTGATGCATTATTTACTTCAACTTCGGCAACCTGTGTAACAGGGCTTGTTGTGCTGGATACCGGAACTTCGTTCACGATTTTTGGGAAAACCGTAATTATGGTCCTAATCCAGATCGGCGGCTTAGGGTTTATGACCATGGCCACTCTATTTTCACTGGTGTTAAAGCGTAAAATATCTTTGCGGGACAGGCTAATCCTACAGGAAGCCATGAATCAAGGCTCTATGGAAGGAATTGTGCGACTGATCCGGAGAGTCCTTATATATTCTCTTGTCATAGAAGGCTGTGCCGCTTTGCTGCTGTCTATTCGCTGGGCTTTTGATATGCCGTTGGGAAAAGCGATTTATTATGGCATATTTCATGCGGTGTCTATGTTTAATAATGCGGGGTTCGATATTTTTGGGGATTTTCGCAGTTTAACTGATTACGTATATGATCCGCTTGTGAATATTATTGTGATGTTTCTGATTGTCTCCGGCGGGATTGGTTTTATTGTAATGTCAGATCTGGTGGAGTTTCGGGTAACCCGCAGGCTGTCTCTACATAGTAAAGTTGTCCTGTCCACCAGTACAGGGCTGATTCTGATCGGAGCTCTGGTTATTTTTATATTCGAGTTTACTAACACTCGTACCCTGGGTTCACTGAATTTTGGCGGTAAAATATTATCGGCCTTCTTTCAATCCGTTTCTCCCCGTACGGCTGGCGCGAACACAGTTGATATTGCTGGACTTCGGCAGGCTACACAATTTTTTATAGTGATTCTTATGTTTATTGGTGCTTCTCCGGGCTCAACGGGCGGCGGGATCAAGACAACAACCTTTACGATGATGATTGGTGCTGTAATTGCTATGCTGCGTGGACGGGAAGATGTTGTGTTGTTCCGTTATCGGCTGGCTCAGGAGCGCATCTACAAGGCATTAACGATCACGCTGCTGGCTTTGTTGTTAATCGCCTCTGTGTCGATGATACTCTCCACAACTGAAGACAGTAATTTCTTGGCAATCTTGTTTGAGACGACCTCCGCCTTTGCTACGGTAGGACTGACTATGGGGCTAACTCCGGAACTGTCAGCGATCGGTAAGATTCTACTCTGTCTGACGATGTTTGCAGGTCGGCTAGGTCCACTAACCTTAGCGTATGCACTCGGTCCCAAACAGGGTAAACCATTGTATAAGTATCCGGAAGGTAAAATAATTATTGGATAGGAGTTAATTAGAAATGAAAGCACAGCAATTTGTAGTAATCGGCTTAGGTCGCTTCGGTTCAAGCCTGGCGCTTGAGCTGATGGAAATGGGCTACGAGGTGCTCGGCATTGACCACCATGAAGAACGCGTGGAGGAAATGAGCGATCAGTTGACGCATACGGTAGTAGCAGATGCTACAGATGAGGGGATTATGCGCTCGCTTGGTGTACGGAACTTTGATTGTGGGATTGTTGCGATTGGTGACAATATGGAGAGAAGCATTCTGGCGGCCATTTTGTTGAAGGAGATTGGAGTCAAGCAAGTGGTGGCTAAGGCAATCTCCATCCTTCATGGCCGCGCACTGTCGCGGCTGGGGGTTGATCGGGTTATTTTTCCGGAGCGGGATATGGGGATTCGTGTGGCACACCAGCTGGTGACGCCCAATTTGCTGGATTATATTGAACTGTCCAAGGATTATAAAATTGTCGAGCTGACCGTACCGTCCTGCATGAACGGCAGAAGTTTGTCTGATTTAAACACAAGAGCTAAATATGGCTGCAGTATTGTTGCCCTAAATAGGGAAAGTGGAATAATCGTCGCTCCAACCGCCCATGATTATTTGAGTGAAGGCGATGTTATGGTACTCATTGGTCCTAATGAAAGTATTGACCGTTTTGAGAGTGAAGTTGTGAACCAAGAATCATAGGAAAAGAAGCTGACTCAAAAGTAGTGAATTCTACTTGGGGGCAGCTTCTTTTTTATGGAGTAAAGAGTAGGAAACGTAATGGATTTTACTATGCCATATGACTATAGACCACGCGTAGTGTTCTAAGATATTGGTTTGGGCGGTGGATGATTTGTTAGGTGTGATATTCGTACGGCTGTAGTAGATGATTTGTGGTATCTGTGACGGTGGAATATGGGCGATATGCGTTCTTTGTTTGTACGATGTATAGAGTGGGTGTGAACTAATTAGGGAAAACCTCCCTAAAAATAGCCGCTATTCGCTCTAAATGAACGACATTAGGGAATTCCTCCCTAATAAACAGAGGGATTCCTTTATTAGTTACTGAATCAGCCGAAAATTAGGGAAGTTTTCCCTAATTTTAAGTCTGCTGAACAGAAATCTCTAAATTTCAGGGAGAAATTCCCTAATTACGCTATAAGTGCTTCAGTTATTGCCTCATTTGGAGATCACTAGGTGCGCACCTTGATTCATTTGGTCCGGCTTTACTGCTCACGTTCTGTCAGAAACATCTCTTCGGTAACTTGCACCAGACTGCGAGCCGCCGTGCTCATGCTTCCATCGTCACGGTAAATCAGGCAGGTGGTCCTTTGAGTCTGCTCCAGCTCCTTGATATGTAAGGACACCAGCCCGCCGCCGTTCAGCAGCTCTGGACGCAGATAAGACTTTGGCAGTAACGCAGCCGCTTTGACAGTCGGAAGCAGCCGCACGATGGCTTCGAAGGAGTCAATCTCCATACGCACATCGGGATCAATCCCGCAGCGCTGGAATAGATCGTCCGTCAGACGCCGGTACCAGGTCCCCTTTGAGAAGAGAATCATAGGCAGCCGGGATAGATGATCCATGGTTAGCTTGGAAGATAAATTTAAAGGATGCTGCTCTGAGACGACCAGTCGCAGTTGATCCTCAAACAGAGAAATGCAGCGTAACCCGGGTTCTTGAATAGAGGAAGCGATCAGACCTACATCTGATTTTCCCTCACTAACTGAGGATACGATCTCATGCGTTCGGCCTGTGATCAGCTTCAGCTCTGCAGTCGGATATTTATCCATATAAGCGTTTACCAGCGGCGGAAGCGTGGTCTGCAGAGAGGTAAGACTAGCCCCCAAGGTGACAAGCCTTGGCTCCCCCTCTTTGAATTTAGAAAGGGCTTCCAGAAACTTGGAACGCTGCTGCCGTTGTTCAAGCGCATAGGAATAAGTGAGACGCCCAACCTCGGTTAACTCCAGTCGTTTGCCATAACGATTAAACAGTGCGACCCCCAGACGTTCCTCGAGTTTAGAAATTTTGCGAGACAAGGCGGGCTGGGATAGATTGAGCTGGCGTGAGGCCCGGTTTAAGCTGGAATGTTCCACAACTGCTGCAAAAACATCTAAATCGTCAAACATAATTGAGTTCCTCTCCTAATGCGATGTACGATCAGTAGTGATGAAATTCATAGCCGTAAGAGTAACTGTTCTTATTACATAAGGAAAATCAGGTTATGTCGGAAAATGTTGTTTTGATAAATGAGAATTATTATCATATAAAATCTATTCTTATGCGTTTATTGTATAACGTTTAATAATTAGATTGCAATTCCCTTATAAGCGAAAAAAGAGTAACATGAAAAGTGACACAAGATATTCACATTTTGTGAAAAATAAAACTAAGTCCGGTAAACTCTAGGATAACGGTAAATTAAGGAATTATGTCATTGGATTGTCAACGTTATCCTGTGTCAAATGTAGTTCCGGCGGTGAATACCCATTAATGAAAACGCTGTTTTAATCGGAAAGGGGTTACTTTGTATGAAAGGATTTTATTCCAGAAAGATTCATTCCTTGCTAGGCGTTATCCCACTTGGAGCCTTCTTCATTGAGCACATGATGACGAATTTTGCGGCTGTAGAGGGTGGCGCTTCCGGTTTCACTGACAGCGTGTTATGGCTGAACAGCCTGCCGCTCGTCTTCTTCCTGGAATTGTTCGGTATATGGCTTCCACTGCTGTACCATGGGGTATACGGACTTTATATTGCGTATCAATCCAAGCCGAACTTGAACCGTTTCAACATTGAAAGAAACTGGCGTTACACCCTGCAACGGATTACAGGTATTGTTACCTTCATCTTTATCGTCTGGCACTTGTTCCAAACACGGGTTCAGGTGGCAGTGGGTAATGTGGAGCACGAAGAATTAGGCGGTCTGATGCATGATATCGTGACTCAGCCACTTCTGCTGACACTGTATATTATCGGTATCGTTGCTGCATGCTTCCACTTCTCGAACGGTCTCTGGTCTTTCTTGATCAGCTGGGGAATTACCGTAGGTCCACGTGCACAGCGGGTATCTTCTTACCTCTGTCTTGGCATATTTGTATTAGTAACTTTCATGTTCCTGATTTCGCTGGTTACTTTCCGTGACAGTGAATTTCAAACCGCAGCAACCATTGCCCAGTCCATAAAGACCTTCATTTAATTTAAGAATCCTTTCTGATATTTTCGATAAAAGGAGTGAACTATCATGGCAACATCCGATATCATTATCGTGGGCGGCGGCCTGGCCGGCCTGATGGCTACCATCAAGGCAGCGGAAGCCGGTGCGCATGTCCATTTATTCTCATTAGTTCCTGTAAAAAGATCACACTCCGTATGTGCGCAAGGCGGCATCAATGGCGCTGTAAATACCAAAGGTGAGGGCGACTCCCCTTGGGAGCATTTTGATGACACCGTCTATGGCGGTGACTTTTTGGCGAATCAGCCGCCGGTTAAGGCAATGTGTGAAGCTGCGCCAGGTATCATTCACCTTATGGACCGGATGGGCGTTATGTTCAACCGTACGCCGGAAGGCCTGCTCGACTTCCGTCGTTTCGGCGGAACGAAGCGGCACCGTACAGCTTTTGCCGGCGCGACAACAGGCCAACAGCTGCTGTACGCGTTGGATGAGCAGGTGCGCCGCTGGGAAGCTGAAGGTCTCGTAACTAAACGCGAGAACTGGGAGTTCCTTTCAGCTATCATCGACGACGAAGGTGTATGCCGTGGCATCAGTGCCCAAAATCTTAAGACGATGGAGATTGAGACTTTTCCTGCGGATGCTGTTATTTTGGCAAGCGGCGGGCCGGGTATTATTTTTGGCAAAACAACGAACTCCGTTATTAATACAGGGACAGCCGCAAGTGCGGTATACCAACAGGGCGTACATTATGCCAACGGAGAATTTATCCAGATTCACCCAACGGCTATTCCGGGAGATGACAAGCTCCGCCTGATGTCGGAATCGGCACGTGGCGAAGGCGGCCGTATCTGGACTTATAAAGACGGGAAACCGTGGTATTTCCTCGAAGAAAAATATCCGTCCTACGGTAACTTGGTGCCGCGCGATATTGCTACACGTGAAATTTTTAATGTGTGTGTGGATCAAGGGCTGGGCATTAATGGCGAGAACATGGTGTATTTGGACCTCTCTCATAAGGATCCGAAAGAGCTGGACGTGAAGCTTGGCGGGATTATTGAAATTTACGAAAAATTCATGGGGGATGATCCCCGTAAAATACCAATGAAGATTTTCCCGGCTGTGCACTATTCTATGGGCGGCATGTGGGTTGATTACAATCAAATGACGAACGTTCCTGGTCTTTTTGCAGCCGGAGAATGTGAATATCAATATCATGGAGCGAACCGTCTAGGCGCCAACTCACTGGTATCTGCTATTTACGGCGGTATGGTCGCAGGACCAAAGGCTGTTGAATACATTAAAGGCCTGAAGAAATCATCGCAGGATATCTCTTCATCTGTATTCGATAGCTTCCACAAAAAGCAAACGGACAAATATGAGTCTCTGTTAGCGATGTCTGGGACAGAGAATGCTTATGTGATCCATAAGGAACTGGGCGAATGGATGACCGCCAATATGACCGTGGTGCGGCACAATCCGAAGCTGGAAGCGACCATTGGCAAAATCAAAGAGCTTAAGGAGCGTTATCGCAAGATCAATATGAATGATGCATCGCGCTGGAATAACCAAGGTGTGGCCTTCACTCGCCAGCTCTGGAATATGCTTGAGCTGTCCGAAGCGATGACACTTGGAGCGCTTATGCGGAATGAGAGCCGTGGTGCACATTACAAACCGGAATTCCCGAATCGTAATGATGAGGAGTTCTTGAAGACCACAAAAGCAGCCTGGACTGCAGAGGGTCCACAAATCTCCTACGACGAAGTGGATGTCTCGCTGATTCCTCCACGGGTACGCGATTATTCGAAGGATTAATGCTTTCCAGTAACAGAATAGCTTGCGAGGCAAGCTTCATGAAATAAAATCAGGCAATTTTAGGAGGGAACCATTATGGCGGAAACAGCTGCAGCTCCCAAAAACGTAAAGTTTATCATCACCCGCCAGGACGATCCACAAAGTTCATCGTATGTCGAGGAGTTTGAACTTCCTTATCGTCCAGGTATGAATGTGATCAGTGCTTTGATGGAAATTCAGCGTAACCCTGTGAATGCCAAAGGTGACAGCACAGTTCCCGTATGCTGGGATTCCAACTGTTTAGAAGAAGTGTGCGGAGCTTGCTCCATGGTGATTAATGGCAAACCCCGCCAAGCCTGCGCTGCACTTATAGACAATCTGGAGCAGCCTGTACGCATTGAGCCTATGAAGACATTTCCGGTGGTGCGTGACTTAGTCATTGACCGTACCCGGATGTTCAATGCGCTAAAACGGGTGAAAGCATGGATTCCGATTGACGGTACGTACGATCTTGGACCGGGACCGCGGATGCCGGAGAAAAAACGGCAGTGGGCCTATGAATTATCCAAATGTATGACCTGTGGCGTATGTTTGGAGGCTTGTCCGAATGTCAACGAAAAGACGGATTTCATCGGACCGGCAGCCATTTCTCAAGTCCGTCTGTTCAATGCTCACCCTACAGGTGAAATGAACGCTGACGAAAGATTGGACGCTCTGATGGAGGATGGCGGGATCGATGGCTGTGGTAACTCACAGAACTGTGTGCGCGCTTGTCCAAAGGGGATTCCTCTTACGACATCCATTGCAGAAATAAACAAACAAACAACAAAGCATATGTTCAAACGTTGGTTAGGTGTGTAATTAATAGTACCGCCAAATGTTTATCTATTGAGCTATCCTCAAAGTGGATTCCATTCGCTGGGGGTAGTTTTTTTTATGTGGTTA
Organism: Paenibacillus sp. FSL H7-0716; assembly: GCF_038002705.1. NCBI lineage: Bacteria > Bacillati > Bacillota > Bacilli > Caryophanales > Paenibacillaceae > Paenibacillus > Paenibacillus sp. FSL H7-0716. The sequence goes on along the minus strand of NZ_JBBODA010000022.1, from coordinate 33,725 downwards.
AGACTCTCTTATCTGCTTGTGGCGGGAAAGTCTTGCAGGGCTGGAGCAGGTTCAGAACATTGACCAATTTATGCTATAATATCCATTGTTAACGTAATGTTAGCTGTGGAACAAGGAGGAATAATCGTGATTTGTCGGGAGCAAGATGGAGCAATTGTAATGGTTAAGCAGCATGATCACGGGAAACTTGCCGGAGAGCTGGCCATTGGGTTCAAAGAGCAGCATGTGCCAACTGAAGGACGCCGGGAAGAGGTTCTGTGGGCAGTAGCGCAGCATGATAGGGGCTGGATTGATCTGGATGAGACCCCTTTCTGGAATGATGCGGAGCAAGCACCCTACACCTTTATTGATTTTCCTGTAGTGCCTAAGTTGACCTTTTATAAGCGTGGATTAGATGAGATCGAGGAACACACACCGTACGGAGCGTTGCTGTGCAGCTTGCATTTTGAACGGCTTATTAAGATAGCGGGACTCGATTATCCAGAACTTACTTTATATCAAGAACATGAAGAGGAGCGCAGAGCACGTATCCATCGGGAACTTGAAGCTTCTAAGCCTATTGGGGAAGATGAGCTGTATTATGATGCCCGTCTTTTAGAATTCTGCGATGATCTGTCCTTGTATTTGGCCTTAAATGAGCCGGGGTGTCCGAAATCAGAGGAGCATCCATGGTGGCGTGAAGGGTTCTCAGGTACTGAAGATTTCAGTTTTACGTCAGGTCGTGTCATCACAGCGGAGTGGCAGGATAAGTCAACGTTAGTGCTTGAACCGTTTCCTTTTGAAAAAACGCTGGAAGTAGCATTTATGCTGAGACGAGTTGAAAAATCAGAAATCGCAAAAAAAGGGATTGCACGCGCTTACAGCGAAACTCCGGAGAAAGAATGCCGGATTGTTCTAACTGCCCGAAATAATATATAAGTTATTATTTGGACCGTCTGTTTTTCGGGGAAAAGGTAAAGAAAGGAGAATCTCCCTATGAAGATACAATCGTCTGGGGCTTCTCCCAATAAGAATGGCGATAAGATCCACAAGGACACCTCTAAGGGGCGTTCTGGTGGCGAGTCTACAATTACCCGCCGGCAGTTCCTGACTCGGAGTGCGGCTGCTGTAATCGGCGCAGGATTGCTCACAAGCGGATATGCATGGCAGGGAGAGCCGAACTGGATTGAGGTCACTAAGCTGGACTTGCGCTTTAAGGAGCTTCCGTCCGCTTTTTCAGGGATGAAGCTTGTTCATTTCAGTGATACGCATCTCGGATTTAATAAGGATGCCAGGGATCTGGCCCGACTCACTAAACATATAAGCAAAGCTGAACCGGATCTTATTTGCTTCACGGGTGACATTGTGGACAGCGATCCTGAGGATCTTGTTGAAGCCGTACCGGTGCTGGCAGCGTTAAGTGCGCCATTGGGGAAATTTGCGATATTAGGCAATCATGATTACAAGAATACCCAACTGGTTACCGAGCTGCTGGAGTCTGCGGGCTTCCGGGTGCTAAGGAATAAATCCTACCTTCTAAAAAGAGGCGGGACAGTCATGGCGGTTACGGGTCTGGATGATTTGTTACACGGTAAACCTGACCCAGCGAAAGCCATTACTGGTGTTCCTGAAGGAACTTTTAACATCCTTTTGATGCATGAGCCGGATTATGCGGATACCGCACAGGCCTATTCATTCGATCTACAGCTTTCCGGGCACAGTCATGGCGGACAAATTCGCCTGCCCTTTATAGGTGCGCCATTTACGCCTTATCGATCTCTTAAATACATAAATGGATTGTATTATACAGAAGACAAAGCCATGCCTGTGTATGTGAATAGAGGGTTTGGAGAGACATACATGCCATTTCGGTTATTTTGTAGGCCAGAATTAACGGTTCTGACGCTGCATCGGTCCATGAGCTGATTAGGCTGGAATTTTAGCTGCACGGAAGGGGAGAGAAGATGAGCACCTATGGAGCAGTGTTGTTAGAGACACAACATGGTTTAGCGGTTGATCTGAGGCTGATCATGCCTGAGGATGTTTTAGCTTTGCGGCAGCTGCTTTCCCATCCAGATGTGCAGCGCCATATTCTAGTACGCTCCGGCCCTGGATCAGCATCTGCCCAGGTGGAGAAGCTGGTAAACCGGATGTTATTTGCCTTCGATCCTTGTGCGCTGCATGCCGGGATCTATTTAAAGGGGCAGCAGCGGTTGATCGGTATAGTGGCTTTGCAGAATTGGAACCGCCGTGAGGGCACAGCTACCTTAGGATATATGCTGGACCCGGCATGGTGGGGATGCGGGCTGGCGACGGAGGCCGTGGGTTTGTTTTTGAACTATAGTGTTCATACCCTTGGGATAAGAAGGATCGAAGGACGCTGCACAGGAGATAATATTAGATCGGAACGTGTGATGCTCAAGAATGGTATGAAGCTGGAGCGGGTGATGCCCAAAGTCGGATCCTTGGACGATGTAATGAAAGTATTCACATTGTTACACAAATGAAATAATGCCGTTATCAAACTCTAACAGTGTGCGGTTAAACTAAGTACATGACCCCCTTTTAAAAATATACTGCTTTGGGACCCGATGATTCGGGTCCATTTTTTTGTTTGAAAAGAGTAGCGTAAGTGATTGGCAGTACCGAATCTGATCGTTTATGATTAACATACTATGGAGTGGAGTGACCAAGGAGGCGTAACATTTTGAATGAAGTGGTACAAACATTAAAAAATCATCGTTCTTTCCGGCAATATTCAAACCAGCCTGTGGAGCCAGAGAAGCTACAAACAATGATTGAATCGGCTCAAGCCGCACCGTCATGGGTTCATGGACAGCAGGTATCGATAATCGCCATCAAAGATCCTGCGCGTAAGGAGGAGCTTTCAGTTTTGTGCGGAAATCAGAAGCATGTAGCGGCAGCACCGGTTTTTTTGGTGTTTTGCATGGATTTTTATAGAGCTAAAGTAGCTAGTGAGCTGGAAGGCAAGTCTTTTGAAGCCGTAAAAGATGTGGATGCACTTTTGGTTGGAGCTACAGATGTGGGAATCTCATTGTCTAACGCGATTGCAGCGGCGGAATCCATGGGACTGGGCATCATTCCTATTGGGGGTGTGCGCCGCAACACAGCGGGTGTGATTGAATTGCTGAAGCTGCCGGAGTACGTATTTCCTGTCGTCGGTCTCTGCGTGGGATACCCAGCGGAGGAGGTTTCTCAGAAGCCGCGGCTGCCGCTGGAAGCTATATTTCATGAGGAGCAATACAATCCGGACGTACAAGGCCTCCTGGAGGCGTATAATCAAACCCACCGTGAATTCTTGCAGCAGCAGGGGATGACGGAGAGAGATTGGACCAATACGATTGCTCATTTTTATGAGATCAACCCGGAATATGGAGATGCGAAACGTACGCTGAAACAACAAGGCTTTAGCTGTGATAATCTGTAAATAAACAAAAAAATGCACCAAGCTGAGATTGGTTTAACGGAGGGTGAACCTTGCCCCTAAACCAATAACGCTTGGTGCATTATTCAATTTCTACCTTAAACGCTTACCGTCCTTACAGGAACATTGAAGGCGTTTAGGCTTGATTACAGAGAAACTTTGACTTTTTGGCGCTGCTTGTAATAAACCCAGTGTGTAAAGCCTATTGCTTTGAGCTGTGCAGCTACCGCATCACGATCCTCAGCGACCCGGGACGGCTTATGTGCATCCGAACCGAAACTAACCTCTACGCCAAAATGTAGTGCCCGCTCCAGAATATCTTCAGAGGGATACCAGCCGCCGACCAGCTTAGTTCCGCCTGAGGTATTGATTTCGATGGCCACGCCACATTCACTGATTACACGCAGACAATCGTCAATCGGCTGAGGTGCAGGAATTTCGGAAAAAGCAGGATAATTTCCCTTCATCGCATCAATGTGTCCGAGTATTTGGAACATACCACTGCGTGCGGAATCAGCAATCAACCGGTAATATTCAGACTTCACGCGGATCTTCTCATTTTTGCTAAGGTTTTTCCAGCGCCCTTTGTTAAAAATGCTGACTCCACCAACACTATGTACCGATCCAATCACATAATCAAAAGGGTAGGCCGATAATGTCTTGCGGTATATCTCAGCATGTTCGGGGAAGTAATCTGATTCGATGCCTAACAGTACGTCGATAACGCCTTCGTACTCTTTTTTGAGGGAGAGAACATCATCTACATAATTAGCAAATTCGGATTTAGCCATTGCGATTTTGGGAAAAGCCTGATCGGATGGATCTCCGAAATAAGGAGTATGATCGGAAATACCTATAACGCCCAATCCAGCGGCAATCCCAGCTTCGATATAATCCCTAATCGTTCCGTCAGCATGGCCACAGCGGAAATGATGGGTGTGTAAATCAAATTTCATCAAGAACATCTCCTTTAAACAAGGTTATGCAATCAGCTCAGAAGTAATCGGTTCCACTTTGTGGTTGGGATTTATTCAGACCCGATAAATTGGGTTTCCGGCATGCCTTTAAGATCGCTTAGGAACTGCCTCATAGCAGAGTTTACGTATTTGCCTGATTTTGTGATCACGCCAACAGGATGGGTGACTTCCAGCTCAATAATTGGCACGATTTTGAGGGTGCCGGCTCGAACCTCAGCAGTAACTGACTGCTTGGAAATAATGGCGGCGCCCAAATCGAGCTCGACCATCCGTTTCACTTCCTCGCTGCTGGTCAGCTCCATAATGACCTGAGGTTGAATGCCATGTTTGTTCAGAACCTCATCTGCAAATTTACGGCCCACTGTATCTGGTGAGAGCAGAATCAGCGGGGTTTTGCTTAAGGCTTCTATCCCAGCGGTCTTCACTTGAGCGAGAGGATGTCTGGGAGAGACCACCAGTTCGAAGGTATCATAATACAAAATGGAAGTAGACATGCCCGGGCTACGTCCAATTAAATAACCGATGCCGACATCAACAATGCCGTTTTCGACATGCTGATAAATTTGTGATGAGGACATAGAAGAAATTGATGTTTTGATATGGGGGAACTGGTCTTTAAAATAAGATAGAATACGCGGTAAAATTTGAATGGCGATTGAGGTAGTTGTGCCTAGAACTATATGACCTTGGGGATTTTCATCAAGATCTGCAAGCCGTTCCTTAAGTTCCTCGACAATCCTCACAATTTGTTCCGCATGCTCCAGAAAAACAGTCCCTCTATCCGTTAATGTAACAGGCTGGTTTCGGTCAACCAGCTGAGTCTTGAACTCTTCTTCAAGGCTCTTAATCTGTGCTGAAACCGCTGGTTGGGTCAGATTAAGCAGTTCTCCGGCCTTGCGAAAGCTCATCGTTTTGGAAATTGTTATTAGTGTCTCCAGCTGGCTGATGTTCATGGAATACCTCCTTTGGACCATCGAATTGGATGTGTAATTGCGTTAATATCTTACGTTCCACGTTGGCATTTGTTTAAATTATAGGAGATAATACCCGGCAGAGCAATGTTGCTGCGTAAACTATCTTGGGTTTGAATTCGACATATGCATTAATTTTTGCTGAATTGTGCCGATATATAAAGTATAATATATCCATATTGCTTGGGACTTTTGGTATATGACCAAAGCACGATAAAGGGGGAGACTAGACATTCATGAAAGCAGAAGTAATTAATCCGTTTCTAGAGTCTGCACGGACTGTTATAGAACAAGTAATTCAGGTCTCGCCTTCTACGGGGAGTTTAGGGATTAAAGAAATTGAACTGATCGATAATCATATATGGATTCAAGTAGGGATGACAGGCCAACTGAGCGGAAATATTATATTTGGTATCGCGGAGCAGGTAGCCTTGCGAATGGTATCGATTATGATGGGTGGCTTTGTGATCACCGAGATGGATGAGATGGGTCAAAGTGCAATTTCAGAGCTGAGCAATATGATCAGTGGGAATGCCAGTACCATTCTATATAATCAAGGTGTTTCGGTGGATATAAGTCCTCCTCAGATTATGAAGATGGAAAGCATGTCTTTTATGCCTCGTAAAGCGCTTAGTATTCCGTTGTTGATGGATGGGGTTGGAGAGATGGATATTCAGGTGATGATCTCTTAGGCAAGAGTTAGGAGCTGAAATACTTTTCATGGTACTCAAAGATAAGGTTGTTGTGATTACAGGAGCGTCCAGCGGCATTGGTGCATTAACGGCACAGATGCTTAGTAAAAAGGGGGCAATCCCTGTCTTGGTAGCACGTTCCGAAGCGAAGCTGAAAGAAACAGCGACCGGTATCCCGGGCGTTTTTGGACTGTATACCTGTGATGTAACAGATGCTGAGGGTGTTCAGAAGACGTTCGCACAAATTTTGGAGGCATATGGCAGAATTGATATTTTGCTAAATAACGCAGGGTACGGCAAATTTGCTGCTTTTACGGAGATGGAGCCTCATGAATTTGACGATATGATGGATGTTAACTACATGGGGATTGTCCGGTGCACAAAGGCTGTTGTTCCACATATGCTGGAGCGGGGAAGCGGCCAGATTGTAAATGTGGCTTCCATGGCAGGGAAGATAGGCACAGCCAAATCCGTAGCCTACACAGCTACCAAACATGCTGTTCTCGGATTCACAAATGCGCTCCGTCAGGAGCTGCGGAAGAGTGGAATTATCGTCTCGGCTGTGAACCCGGGGCCTATCGCCACCGATTTTTTCAAAACGGCAGACCCGTCTGGCAATTATGAGAAGAGTGTAGCCCGGATGATGATGACCCCAGAGCATGTATCTTCTAAGATCGTTAAGGTTATGGAGACCGGCAAAGAAGAGCTCGATCTTCCGGGTCTGGCAGGGTTTGGCATACGGCTTTACGGGCTGTTTCCTCGCCTGGCGGACAAGCTTACTTATAATGCGATGAACAGAAAATAGACCCTGTTGTCAGCTTTATTGGCCTTCCATTTGGTGGAGAGGCCTTTTTGGCATATAATGAAGATATTATCTCAAGCGAAAAGGATGAATTACACTTATGAATAAAGCTTCTTTTGCGGCTATCGGCATTCAGGAAGACCTCATTGCCCGGTTGTCGGAATTCGGCATTAACGCTCCATCCCCGGTACAAGAGCAGACAATACCGCTTCTACTAGAGGGAAGAGATGTTATTGCAGCTTCCCAGACTGGAACGGGTAAGACGCTGGCCTATCTATTGCCGCTGCTTCAAACGATTAATCCGGAGCAGAAGGTGGTCCAAAAGCTGGTGCTCGCCCCTACACAGGAGCTGGCGATGCAAATCTTACGCGAGGCGGAGCGTTATGGCGAACAGCGCGGAATCCGAGTTATGGGTCTTATTGGCGGGGCCGCAATCAAACGCCAGATTGACAAGCTGCGTGAGCATCCACAGCTAGTTGTGGGAACACCTGGGCGGATCCGCGAGCTGATTGGACTTCGTAAATTGAAGATGCATGAAGTCAGTACTATTGTTCTGGATGAGGCGGACCAAATGTTCCAGCTTAGCGGAGCTGGCGAAGTCACAAAAATTGTCAGCAGTGCGCTGCGTTCACGCCAGCTTGTTATGCTGTCGGCAACAATCGGACCAGAGACGAAAGCGCTGGCTAATCGCGAAATGAAGAACCCGGCAGAGGTTGGGATTGCTCCAGGTGTAATGACTGCTGAAAGTTTGGAGCATCATTATGTTGTTGCTGAAGAGCGTAACAAAATGGACATGCTGCGCCGGGTGATTCGCCATTACAATCCCGATAAAGCGATTGTGTTCGTGAATGCTACAGACGATATTGCCGAGGTTGAGGCTAAGCTGAATCATCTTGGGCTTACTGCGGCAGCACTTTACGGAGATGCCGATAAGGTAACGCGCAGCAATGTATTAAAAGGTTTCCGGGAAGGCAAATTTCGTGTGCTTGTTGCCAGTGACGTAGCTGCCAGAGGACTGGATATTGAGAATCTTTCTTTGGTAGTTAGCTACGATCCTGCTTTTGATTCTGAACATTATGTACACCGTGCAGGCCGTACCGGACGGATGGGACGCCGCGGCTTATCTGTAACAATTGTTACAGAGCAACAGACCTTTATCATGCGGAAATTCGCCCGCGAATTGGATATTGCGCTTGAGGAGCGGGAGATGGTCGGCGGTAAGGTGCTTGCAGCAGATGAAGCGCGCAGCGCTTTGCACAATGGACGGGGACGGAGTAGTGAAGGCAGTGGGCAACGCCGTGATGGATCCGCTCCACGCAGCGGCAAGCCGCCTGTAAGCACATCTGGAGCCTCCAATGTTCAGTCGCCATCCGTTGGAGCAGGTACACCGCCTGCCAAAAGAATGGCTACGATTAACACAAGTGAAACAACAAGCGGAGAACAACAGCGCGATCCACAGCGCAGCGCGAATCCTTCTGCGGGAGCACGCGGAGATGCGACTCCTGCACGGAGCAAACGCAGCAGCAATGCCGAACGTGAGAAGAACCGTAAAAATAAAGGAGCTCCAAAGTGGTTGAAAGACAAAACTCCGAGAGGTGACGGTCAATGAATAATGCTCCCGTATTGCAAATTACGGGTCTCAGTGGTGGGTACAGCCTGAATAAGCCAGTGCTGCATGATATTGCACTTCAGGTGCAGCCTGGCGAAATGGTTGGATTGATTGGTTTAAACGGAGCAGGAAAAAGTACGACGATGAAGCATATTCTAGGATTGATGTCGCCCCATAAGGGCGATATCACCGTACAGGGCAAGACGCGTGCTGAAGATCCCGTTGGATACAATAATGCGTTGTCTTTTGTACCGGAATCGCCGCTACTGTATGACGAAATGACAGTTCGTGAGCATGTTGAATTTACTGCCAGAGCTTATGGGGTAGATCAAAAGGATTATGAATCCCGTACCTCGCATCTTGCCAAGCTGTTCCATATGGAGGATAAGATGGACACCCTGTCGACCCATCTATCCAAAGGGATGAAACAGAAGGTTATGATCATGTGCGCTTTCGTTGCACGGCCTGCATTATATGTCATCGACGAGCCATTTTTAGGATTGGATCCACTAGGTATCCGCTCCTTGCTTGATTTCATGATGGATCTAAAGAACTCTGGATCGTCGATTCTGTTAAGCTCTCATATTCTTTCCACAATAGAGAATTATTGCGACCGTTTTATTGTATTGCATAAAGGCAAGGTGATTGCACAGGGGACGTTGGCGGAAATAGCGGCAACTGCCGGGCATCAGGGGCTGACTTTGGAGCAGCTGTTCTACGAGCTGGTTCAGGGAGGGAAATAATATGGATTTGAAAGAGCTGCGGCGCACGCGGCGCGGTCGATTCATGGGAAGTATGCTTCCTTATGTGGGATATATCATTCAAAGCGGCGTAGCCATGGTCTTCCTGTTCGTGTTGATCGTCTTCTCTGCTTGGTATACATCGCTGTTACAAAATGTACCTGAAGGCATTCCCATTCGCTGGATTATGTTAGCATTACTGTTGCCTGCGACAGTGCATAGCGGCTTCCGAACCTATTTGCAGACCCCGGATACGATCTTTCTGCTGCCTCAGGGTCACCGCATGAAGGAATATTTTGCACCCTCCTGGGTCAGTGGAAACGTGTGGAAGATCATTCGTTTGTTATTTGTACTGATTACCCTTTGGCCGTTGTACATACGTACAGATGATTCTCCCAAGCGACTTTTATTTACAGTATTGATCCTGATTGCTGTGAAGCTGATCGCGAGCTATGGATTATGGAAAGAGATAGCTATGCTGTCACGTCCGATGGCGGGTGTGTTTGCTTTCTTGCGCTGGGCAGTTGGAGGTTTGATTATTGCCGCTTGGTTGTGGCAGCCTGCCGGCCCAAGCCTGATATTTATGGTGTTATTGGCAGCAGCCTATCTTGCTGCACTGTCTGTGCCTGGGCGTCACGCTGTGCCATGGGAAAGACTGATCGCCATGGAAAACAATCAAGGTGCACGTGCGCTGATGGTTCTGGGCTGGTTCGTGGATGTACCGGGCCGTGAGCAACGGGTGTATTCCCGCCGTTATCTTTCCAAATGGGGCGCTAAACTGCCTTGGCGCAAGGATACTGCTTATCGGTATCTACTGACCAAAAGCTTTGCCCGGGGCGATATTTTTGGAATCATTATGCGGATATCGGTGTTGGCTCTGCTGCTGAATTGGTGGAACCGTGATAGTTACTTTGGCACCGGAATTTATTTGTTCTTCCTGTTCATCATTGGTGTTCAATTGTCGGCACTCCGTAAATTGCATAGCGAGTCTTTTTGGCTGACAGTGTATCCTTTTCCTGAAGGCAGTAAGGCGGACAACACGACACAATTTGTATTCCGTGCGCATCTGGTTGTGGCATTGATTCTTGGATTACCTTTCTTAGCTTCCATAGGTGACCGTCTGATGCCAGTGATCTTTACCTTAGCGGCAGGTGTTGTGGTAGTCTTTCTGTTTAAAGGATACTTGTCCCGTAAAGCGGCACGATTGGATGATGACGATCTGTAAGGAAATTTCATAGTCACAATAAAAAGGCTGTCTCACAGTAGAGAAATTCTACGAATGAGAGAGCCTTTTTTGCTGGAAGCATAATTTGAGCCGGGCAAGTCCTTAAATTTGCAAAAACGGAACAGAGTATTTAAAAAATGCTGTATGTCTTTTACCAGATAGCTCCAGCATAATAAGCCTGTATCTTACATCGTGTATACGCTTCCATTCATAGGCGTAGTCATCCGTACCAACAAAACAGTATTGGGGGAGGATTCAGGCGTGAAAAGAAGATTATCAATATTCATGGTGGCGCTTTTACTATCATCCTTATTCTTGAATGTGCTTGAGGCGGGTATACCACGGGCCGCAGCGGATGCCGCAGGAGTTCCAGTGTACTATGATCCCACAAAAAGTGTGGAGGAGCGCACTGCGGATCTATTATCCCGAATGACGCTGGAAGAGAAGATTGGGCAGATGGTTCAAGCAGAAAGAGCTGCCGTCACTCCTGAGGAGGTACAGAAATATGCTCTTGGCTCTGTACTCAGCGGGGGAGGCTCATTCCCTAACGGAAAAGAAAGCGACAGCACCCGCGATAACTGGAGAAGTTTGATTGATAGCTATCAGGATGGTGCATTGTCTACCAGATTAGGCATTCCGTTGCTCTATGGGGTGGATGCAGTGCATGGACATAACAATGTCAAAGGCGCGACGCTTTTTCCGCATAATATTGGCCTAGGGGCTGCTAATGATCCCGCATTGACTGAGCTTATTGGTGCAGCTGCTGCTAAGGAAGTAGCCGCAACAGGAGCGAACTGGACATTTGCCCCAACGATAGCCTCCCCTCATAATGCAAGATGGGGTAGAACCTATGAAGGTTTTAGTGATAATCAGGATATTTCAGCAGAACTAGGTGCGGCTTATGTGTTTGGTCTGCAAGGACGGACTGCTGCTGCATTGGCAGGGACAGATACCATCACGGCAACTGCAAAACATTATCTAGGTGAAGGTTATACGGATAATGGTGTAAATCAAGGCAACATCACTAAATATACCGAGCAAGAGATCATGGATAAGGATTTGAAAATTTATAAAGCAGCTGTAGACGCAGGGGTGCAGACGGTTATGGCCTCCTATCACAGCATCCAAGGTCTTAAAATGCATGCCCATAAACATTTGCTGACTGATGTTTTGAAGGGTGACAAGAAAAATGGCGGACTTGGCTTTACCGGTTTCGTTATCTCGGATTATAACGCTGTGCAGCAAATCACAGTGGATAGCGAGGGAAAAGCTGTTAGCGGGTTGAAGAACCAGCTGAATGTGTCCGTAAACGCCGGAGTCGATATGTTCATGATGCCGACCGTTTGGAAGGATACGATTATGTACATCACAGAACTTGTAGGCGAAGGTAAAATCACTACGGAGCGCATAGATGATGCGGCAGAACGTATCCTGCATGTCAAAATCGCTTCAGGATTGTTCGAGCATCCCAAAAGCGATCCGGAGCTGTTGAGTGCTTTTGGCTCAGCAGAAAGCCGCAAATTAGCCCGCCAAGCTGTGGCGGAGTCGCTTGTTCTTTTGAAGAACGATGAGGTAAATGGAAGTCCAATTCTATCGCAATTAAGCGGGATGGATAAAATATTCGTAGCGGGTAAAAACGCTAATAATATCGGTAACCAAGCCGGCGGCTGGTCGATCACTTGGCAAGGGAAGTCGGGCAATATAACTGAAGGCACGACGATCCTCGAAGGGATAAAGGAGGCTGTTCCTGCTTCTACAACGGTCACATATAACCTTAATGGGCGTGGGGCTGCGGGTTATGATGCGGCGATCGCTGTTATCGGTGAGACACCTTACGCCGAGACCGATGGCGACCGGACCAGCTTGAATCTGGATGAGCAGGATCTGGCGACACTTGCGAATATACGTGCTGCTGATCCTAATATTCCGCTTATCGTTGTACTGGTGTCTGGACGTCCATTGACGATAGCCAGCCAATTGGAAGATTGGGATGGGCTTGTGGCAGCTTGGCTACCAGGTACAGAGGGTGCTGGAGTAGCTGATGTGTTATTTGGTACTAAGGATTTTGTAGGCAAAAATCCAATTCGTTGGCCATTCACTTTGAACAATTATCCGGCAGACAATAACAGTACCAATGTGTTGTTCAAAACGGGATATGGCTTGACCAAAAATGAGAAAACACCAAAGCTTCCAACCGCTCCTGTCGATCCGGAAGCTCCAGAGATTCCTTCTCTGCCGATTCCCGGCAAAATTGAAGCAGAGGATTTTTTGAACAAAAGCGCAGGACTGCAGACTGAAAATACGCAGGATATAGGTGGCGGTCTCGATGTCGGCTATACCTCGGCTGGACAGTGGCTCGAATATAACGTGAATGTGGCGCAAGCAGGTACGTATCAAGCCGATTTCCGCTATTCCGTTAATAGTGGCACTACAGGCATCAACATCAAATCAGCAGAGGGAACCAAGCTAGGAACATTAAGCGTGACCTCAACAGGTGGCTGGCAGAATTGGCAGACGAAAGCTGTAGAAAACGTTGTGTTTAAGAAGGGAGGAGTGCAAAAGATCCGTCTGGAATTTACCGGTGGGGATATCAACCTGAACTGGGTAAGCTTCACTCGAACAGGTGATGTGCCTGTAGATCCAACGAATCCCGGAGATGGCGGGGAAAGCACTAAACATGTTATTAAGTCAGATGTAGTTAGATCCTGGGTATCGAGTGAGCGAGATCCTTCCGATCGGAAATGGTATTATGCTGACCGTTATCAAGAGGGTGATTTGAAGCTGGAAGAGCAGGCGAAGCTGGATATTGTGGTTCCCGACGTGAAGGCAGGTACAGAGATCCATATTGATCCGGACCGGAAATATCAATCTATTCTAGGGATCGGTACCTCCATGGAGGAATCGACGGTTAATAATCTGGCGAAGATGTCTGCGGCGAAGCAGGAGGAATTGCTGCGGAAAATGATTGATCCTGTATCAGGGATCGGAATGAGTATGCTCAGGTTGACGATTGGGACGGCTGACTTTACAGATAAACAATTTTATACCTACGATGATATGCCTCCAGGACAAACCGACATTAATTTGGAGCATTTCTCCATCCAAAAGGACATTGACTACCATATCATCAGCACGGTTAAAAAGATTCAAAACATCAACCCGGATATCAAGTTTTTTGCCTCACCTTGGAGCCCGCCCGGTTGGATGAAGACTACAGACAGTATGATCAAAGGCCAAGTGAAGGATGAATATCTGCCTGTACTGGCCAAATATTATCTTAAATTCGTACAGGAGTACGAGAAGCTGGGAATTACCTTTGAAGGTCTGACCTTGCAGAATGAACCTTTGCTGGAAATTGAATATCCAAGCACCAAAATGCCGTGGGAGCAAGAAGCGCAGCTGGCTAAACTGCTGCGGAAGGAATTAGATGAACATGGTTTCAAAGACGTGAAGCTGTGGACATTTGATCATAATCCTGGTGACACGATGGCCTATCCAGCACAAATCCTAGGCAATCCTGAATTAGGTGCCTACGATGCGGTGGACGGAACTGCTTTTCATGATTATGGCGGTGACCTTGGTCTGATGACCCAGCTCCATAATCTCTATCCTGACAAAAATGTATATTTGACCGAACGCGCAGTCTGGGGTACCTCAGGCGCAGACCGCATTGCTCAATATTTCCGTAATTGGGCCCGCAGCTATAACTCCTGGGTAGCGATGCTGGACAGTGATATTGCCTCTCATCAGTGGACCGGAACGCCAGACCCAACCCCGATTGTGCAGGATTCGGGAGACCGTAACCATTACTGGCTGCTGCCAGAATATTATCTGATGGGCCAATATACGAAATTCGTTAAACCGGGGTACGTGCGGATTGATAGTGACTACGGCTCAAGCAGCACTGTAACGAACGTAGCTTTTGCTAGTCCGGATGGAAAAGAGATTGTGACGGTAGTAATCAACCAGACGTCGGATCCACAGCCGTTCAAATTGCTAGTGGACGGTGCGCAAATTAGTGCTGTGCTGCCGGCGAAATCAGTGGGCACTTATAGCTGGGAACGTCTGAATGGTATACAGACGGTGCCGGGTGTAGTGAGTGCTGTTGATTTTGAAGAAGCGCAAGGGGTTTACACTGTGAATGAGCAGGGTTATATTGGCGGGTTCTCGTCAGACGCCTCGTCCACCTTCGACTATGTGATTGATGTTAAAGAGAGCGGTGAATATTCACTTCAATTTAAGCATGCCGCTCAATTCAGCGATGGCGCCGGAAAATCGGTGGAGATTAGTGAAGATGGTAAGGTCATTGCTACGTTTCCAATTGTGCAGCAGACGGAGAGTCTGACCGATTTTGCAGATTATCAATCCTTGATCTCTCTGAACAAGGGCATTCACAAGCTCACCTTGAAGACGAACGGGAACGGTTATAATATCCGTTCATTAGCTTTACGCCAAGCGCCTTCCGGATCACATGAGCTTCCTGCTGTGCTTCAAGGGCAAGACTACACGACAGCTTCAGGTGTATTAGTAACGGGTGGTGCAGTGGGTTATACTGACCCCGGCGATTGGGTGAAGTACAAGATTAATGTACCTGCCAGCGGTACCTACCCACTCTTGATCTCCTATGCTACTAATCAGGATGATGCAGAGCTGGAACTGCTGACGGGAGAGGATGGAGCAACGGTAACGGCAGCGACTTATGCTTTGACGAAGACGGGGGGATGGTCCAATTGGCAAATAGCTAATGGAACGGTAATCTTGCCTGCCGGGGAGTAGACGCTGACCATGAAAGTAAATGGAGCAGGATTTCATCTGCAGTCGCTTACGATCGGCCCCGCGCTTCAATCGGAGACTGCTCTGGTGGAAGGAAATGAGGAGGGTGCAGAAGTTATCGTCAAGCTAGTAAATGACAAATATGCACCCGAACTGGACACAGCTTATTGGTCTATTGAAGGTTACGAAGGTACAGTTGTAAATAGCGTATACCGGGTGGATGATTATACAGCGAAGGTCGTATTAGCGGGTACGCGAATTATTGATTTCGACACTGATCGTATTCTTACGGTTACCGCTGATGTGTATCAGACAGAATCAAATCAGTCTTTTGGCAGCGTCGATGTTCTGAAATTGCCTCTTATAGTTACAGCAATCAACGACGAAGAGAGCATTAGTCTTTCTCCGAGTACTCTTCCATATCAAGTAAACGGGAATGAATTGGTAGTCAGCCTTACAGGAGGGACATTTAATCCTGATGCCATTCAGAGCATTTCTGTCTCGGGCCCAGGTAAGGATCAGGGGCATGTAAGTATTGGGGCAGCTGCCTTACTTGACCCTACCCATGTGAAGCTGACGCTGGCCTGGAATGATCATACCCCGTATTATAGTGATTTGCAGCTTACCGTGAATGTGCCTGCAAATGCCTATGCCGATTCAAGTGGTGGCGGCGTGCTGCGTGCGGAGGTTAAGCTCTTAGGAACAACTAGTGCTACAGCACCTATAGAAGTCACAAGCTTGAACGCACTGGATCAATTCTACCAGCTGCAAGGTATCACAGTCAGCGGCCAAGGCAGCGGAGCGAAGCTGACCGGCATTGATGCTGGAGACAGCATCGATTACTGGGTAAATGTGCCGCAGGATGGAAACTATGCTTTTACGCTTACCGTAACTTCCGCGAATGGTGCTCCTAAGGGCATTATTTATAAAACGGAGGATGGGAAGACATTAAGAACCGTTGATGTGCCGAATCTTTACTCGCAAACCGTTGGCATACGCACCGTTCTTCAATTGAAGGCGGGTGAACAGAAGCTGCGCCTGCAAGCTGGATCAGCAGGATACGAGCTCAGTGGTATTCAAATAGAACCTTATACTGAAGAAATCATGGATAGCACTGGTTCTTTGAAGGTGGAAGCCGAGAATTATTACGATGCTACACCCAATGGAATTCAGAGTACCATGACTAGCGGTGTGTTGGATTTTAGAAATGTAGGGTTTACCGTTGCAGGGGGTTCCATGGATTATGTCCTTGATATTACTGAAGCCGGATTTTATAAAATCGTATATCGGTATGCTACAGCACAAGGCGGAGTAAGCACTACGATATCTGTAAAGGGTACAAAACTCTCAACAGTGCCTATGCCTACTACAGGTGGCTGGGCGAATTACACGCTGGCGAGTGGTGTCGTACAACTTGCGCAAGGAAAACAGGTAGTACGGATGAGCTTCAATAATGACGGTGCCAATCTAGATTGGTTTACGCTGGAACGGACGGAAGAAGGAGAGCAGCCGATTCATTCAAAGGTTTCCTTACCCGTTTCTTCTTTGAAACCGGGAGCTTACAGCGGATTACAAACGATCAGCCTTACTACAGCGACCTCAGGAGCAGAGATTCATTACACAACCGATGGGTCGTTGCCTACAGCAGACAGTCCACTTTATACCGGAACTATTGACGCAGCAGGAGTCACAGTTCTTCGTACGATAGCGGTAAAAGAGGGCATGGAGAACAGTTTTGTAGCTCCATTCACGTATGTGATCAGCGGAGTGGTTGATATGAAAACGGTGTCTGCGCCGCAGGCTGATCCTGCCGGGGGAACTTATACAGGGCAGGTTGCCGTGAAGTTAACTACAGCTACAGCTGGAGCGTCTATTCACTACACGTTGGACGGCACTGTACCTACAGCAGCCAGCGAACTGTATAGTGGAGTGATTTATGTAGGTAAGAGCAAGACGATTAAGGCGATTGCTGTAAAAGAGGGCTGGAAGCCAAGTGATATTTCCAGTTTTGAATATATTGTTTCTGCGGATAAACCTGATCCAACACCTATACCAACACCAACAGCAACGCCTGAACCAACCCCAAGTCCAACCACTGAACCGACTACTCAGCCAACGACAGCACCAACTTCCGGAAGCGGGGGTACCACAGGTGGTGGAAACAGCGGAACAACAGGGGGGAATTCAAGCGGAAATGCAGGCAGTGTAACGGGCAGCACCATCCTTACAGCAACACCTGTGCTGAACAGTAATACCGGTGCGGCGAGAGCAAGTGTAGACCTGGAGAGCTTGAAAAAGGCTGCTACAGCAGGCTTAAGTGGAGCAACTTCAGCGGTTACTGTTGATATACCGGCAGTAGCTAAAGCTAAGGGTTATGAGCTGCAATTGCCAAACGGTATAATCTTTGCAGATGATAAGACTTCATTGGTCGTTCATACTGAATTTGGTGTGCTGGAGCTGCCAGGTAGTCTGCTGAAACAAGCGGCAAAAGAGGCAGGAACCCCTTGGGTAATTACGATAACCAAGGTGGATTCAGATTCTCGTCCAGAATTTAAACTGAGCGTAACTATCAATGGCAAGGAAGCCGTATGGAACAGTCCTGACATGCGGGTTAAGGTGTCCCTACCGTATACTCCACGATCAGAAGAACGTGGTAAAGAAGGACATATAACGATTCATAGTCTGAATTCGTTGGGGATTCTAACGGTTGTTCCAAGTGGCAGATATAACGCTGCTACGGGGATGGTTTCCTTTACAGGAATTCTCTCTGGTACGTACAGTATCACCTTTACGGAGAAGACATTCCGGGATATCGGCAAATTTGAGTGGGCCCGCAATGCGATTGAGGTGCTTGGCTCCAAAGGCATCATCAACGGAATGACAGAGGATCAATTTGTGCCTCAAGCGGAAGTGAAGCGGGGAGATTTTGTGCTCCTGCTTATAAAAGCACTTGGCTTGGAAGGCGTTAGTGCAGAAAGCTTCACAGATGTGCAGCCTGGCGATTACAGATATGAAGCGTTGGCTATGGCGAAGCAGTTGGGGATCGCCACTGGTCGTCCAGATGGAAGCTTTGATCCTAACGCTTCTGTTACACGGCAGGAAATGATGACGCTGGCTGCAAAAGCGATTGCAGCAGCCGGCAGACAGCTTCCAGCCGGCAACGGAGCTTCAATGTCCAGTTTCACGGATAGCCAGCAAGTATCAGCGTATGCACGTGACAGTGTGGCAGCACTAATACGTGCTGGCCTGATCAAGGGAGACGGCTTGCGGATTCATCCACAAGGTGTTACCACCCGTGCAGAGGCAGCGGTTTTGATCTACAACCTGTACAATCTGTAATACATCAGCTGTAAAGATACTTTTAGCTTTTGGGCTGTCGCAGCCGTAGATTTTCTACGTTTGCGACAGCCTTTTTTAGGTGTGGTTGTTGGGTGAGTATCTAAGTTTAGAAGTTCGCATTAGCTAGATCTACATTAAGTCTGCACCTCCGCCGCCGATCATAATTATCCCCTGAGGTTTACGGACCCAGTTGACGTTATTTGCAAATCTACAACCTTTATCGGGGAAGTTCGGACACCAGTGGCATTATTCCCTATGAAGAGGTTCATATTTGGGGTTTGGCATGCCAATAACGGCTTTGGGGTCCGTAAGTGGGTAAAATATGGGATTATACTGCCTTTAGGATCTGCGGTGTCCGATAGCTGCTTTTGTGCGGCAAATGTGATCTGAGGTAACTAAGGTTCGTGCGGTTGGTGCTTAGACCAAGGCGGAATTTTAAAAAAAGACGCGGACGTCACAGCAGCCATTATCATGACCTACTGGACACCCACGTCTATTGTAAAAAAAGGGATTGAAAATAGGAAAGAGCTTAAAGCTCTCTCCCGAGACTGTCATTAATGGTTAGACAAAAAGTGAACGGCTGATGATAACCAGCAAGATAAAGAGAACCAGGATGGCGCCAGTGCTAGTGAATGGGCCACCTCCACAACATCCATATCCGCCTCTAACTTCTTCGCTCATGTTCATTCCCCTTTCGGTGTGTGTGTTGTACTTGAGTACATCGTATTGTATGTGCGGAGAGAGGGGCGTGTATAGGCCAATGTCGGATTCGTGTACAAAAAAAATCAGCTCCATGAAAACGGAGCTGAATGTAAGCTATATAAAGTTCAGTTAGGCTTTTTCTAAATCGCGAACACCTGCGTATACAAGATCGAAAAGATCTTCGAGCTGTTCCTCTTCGATACATGAGAAGGCAATACGTAGATCAGTTTCACCCAAAGCAATAGTGCCTAGTCCGTAATTATGAATCAGGTGAAGCCGGAGCTCTTCAGCCGCAACTGTGTGCAGCTTCAGACACATAAAGTAACCGGAGTTAAAAGGATAATACGTCCATACATCCTCGCCGTATTTGCCGCTATCCAGCAGTGCTTTTACTTTATTCGCACGGCCTTTCATGATCTGGAACTTCTCTTCCTTCTGTGCTTCGAATTCCGGCGACTTCAAGGCGTCTAGTACGAAGGTCTGCGAAGGATGCGCACCGCTGGAAATGGTGGCACGGATGATACCTAGTGTTTTTTGCTCCAATGCTGCCAGCAGGTCTTTGTCCTCCGAGGCATAAGTGATGAAACCCACACGGAAGCCCCAGACAAATTCTTCTTTGGTCGCACCGTCAATTTTGATTGGAAGCACACGAGGATGCAGATGAGCCAGTTTGCCGAACAGCGATTCTTTAAGTGAATCCTCAAAGAATAACCCGAAGTATGCATCATCACTTACAACAACAACGTTGATGCCTTCCTCAGCCGCACGAAGGATAGCTGCAACGATCTCTTCGCCTTCCTTAATCCCTGGAGTATATCCGGTAGGATTGTTAGGGAAGTTCAGCAGCACAATCGCTTTGCCGCGTTCTTTTTGAGCAAGCAGCGCGTCTTGCAGACCTGCACTGTTAAACGTCATTTCTTCTGTGAACAGCGGATAGTTAACGGTCTCCCCATGGCGGCGGATTCCGAAGGTTAATTCGTAGTTCTCCCAGTTCTTGTCCGGGTAGATAATCGCGTCACCTGGCTCTGCGAAGAGGTCAGCCACAATGCTAAGCCCGTGAGTCAGGGCATTGGTTACAACGGGATTGCTGATGGTTTTACCTTCTAGCGATGGATTTTCGCGCAGCATCTTTTCACGCCATACAGTACGCAGCTCTGGTTTACCTGCCGGAGGGGCGTAACTATAAAGATCCTTAGGACTGTAAGCGGAGAGTTTATCCTGAATGACGCCGAGGTGCATAGGTACGCCACCTTCAGTAGCAATACCGATGGTTGCGTTGTATTTCTTGGCGTGAGCTCCTGCTTCAGCGGATTGGCTCAGGATGCCCTCTTTTGGGAAGTAAATCTCTTTGCCAAGCGTAGAGAGCATATCATACACATGTTCATTTCCTGCTTTGATACTTTCGTTTAATTGTCCAGCTAGTGGATTCATCAGTTTCATCCTTCCAGGGTTCTTTGGGGATAACATACTGTTAACATTGCCTAACATTATATCACCGCCAATTGCAACCGTCACTTGGAAAGATACGATTTTAAAAAAATATCATTCGGCGTGGAAAGGGCAGTATTTTTTCATCATTTCTATCGTTTCTTCATCACGCGGATTATTTCTTTCAGACAGGCCGGAAATGATGCCGGAGCGCTCTTCTTCTTTTAGGTTTTGCCCAAACTTAAACTTCGCAGTGATCTCATCGGGGGTAATGCGCACAACGGCGACTCCCTTTAGACGGGGACGATATTTAGGGTCCTCTGCATCGATGGAATCATAACCCCCCTCGGGCTGGAGCTTTTTCATAAATAAGGAGAGTACACTGGCTTTTTCACTAATGTCTTCAACAGGTTCGGCTGTGCCGTAGGCGGTCACACTTTTAAAATAGGCGGTTGCTGGGCAGGCCAGCTCAGGATCGCTAAAATAAGACGGGATAAGAGCATACTCATCCGCTACCGTAAAGCAGACCTTCTGCTGATTGCGGATCGACTTCATTTTGCCACCAGCATGACTGCCATGGAAATAGAAACAACCATCTGTATATACAAAATTCAGCGGTGTCACCCGCGGTTGCCCCTGTTCATCGCTTGTACCGAGAAAACCAAAACTCATTCCGTTAAGAAAAGAGACCAATTCTTCCTCCTGATCTACTTTAAATTCTTTTCTGCGCATAGGGATCACGTCCTCTTTCTTTTTAGTCTAGAGCGTCTGCTCCAATGTAAATGTTCTTTAAAGAATAGTAGAGTGGTTGACAATTAAAAAGGACCAATTAAGATAGTTTTTAATGGACCACTTGCTGGTCAAGGAGGATAACGATGAATATCACGCTGGCATACGATCAATATCTGGCGATACACCGCTACAAATATTTAGCGTTATATCACGCGCTCCGCGCAGGAATTTTGGAAGGAACACTTCCGGGAGGCACTTCGCTGCCGTCTACACGAAGTCTTGCTAAGCACTATCAGCTGTCGCGCGGATCGGTCTCGCAGGTGTATGAAATGTTGCTCGCTGATGGTTATGTAAGGACTGAAACGGGGCGGGGGACATTCGTATCGGAAGATAGCTTTGCTTCAGCTGCCAGTCGCAGTGACGGTGAAAATCGGGCTTTGGGTGAAGCCGCAGATGCTGCTGGAGGAGATAATGCAAGCGAGACTACGATTCCAATCTCCGCGTGGGGAAAGCGGCTGCTTGCGCGCCCGATACCCTTTTATGAAAAGACTATCAAGAAAGTAGTGAGCTTCCAGAGTAGTGGTATGCGGATGGAACATTTTCCTTACTCCGAATGGCGCAGTGCACTTTCCTATGCTGGAGGGAAGGAAGGTGGATTGCTGCAAAGCACTTGTCCACCTCAAGGCGATGAAGGGCTTCGGAAGGCTATCGCTGCACATCTGCGGATTACCCGCGGGATTCGCGCGGATGCAGAGCATATCGTATTGTTCAGCGGCTCGATGCAAGGCATCGTTATTTTGACGCAGCTGCTGCTGGATGCAGGAGGCTCAGCGGTCGTTGAGGACCCGGGCTTTCACGGGATTCGCCGAGCCGTAGAGATCACCGGAGGCCGATTGCTGGCAGGGAAGCTGGATGGCAACGGTCTTATTCCGGAGGATTGGGATGCCCGGTTGTTGTTTGTTACACCGAGCCGTCAATTTCCTACGGGTGTGGTACTGCCTTTGGAACGACGCCGAACCTTGTTGGAATGGGCGCAGCGGCATCATGCAGTAATTATTGAAGATGATTATGACAGTGAGTTCCGTTGGGCTGGGCGTCCTATCGAGCCCTTAAAAGCACTGGATCGCGAAGAGCGAGTCGTATATGTGGGCTCCTTTTCAAACACGATGTTTTCGGGCCTGCGGCTAGGCTTTGCAGTGCTTCCGCCCTCTCTGGTAAAACCGACTATCGCCGCCAAGGCGCTATATGAGCCCTTGCCGGTAGGGCTGCTGGAGCAGCGAGCCTTGGCGCGGTTCATGAATACAGGCGGCTATGGCCGTCATCTGCGCCGGATGACACGCATCTATGGTGAACGCGGACGCATCCTCAGGACGCTGCTGTCGGAACGGCTTAAGGAGCTCTTCGAGCTGCTGCCTGGTGATGCGGGCTTGCATGTATATGCCCGCTGGCTGCGCAGCAGCGAAGAGTTTGTAGCTTTCCGTGCGGCAGCGCTTAGGCGCGGCACGGATTTTAGAGATGCCGCGTTATATCAGCTATCACCGGGAGCGCCGGCCGCTTGTTTTTCTTTTGCCCATCTGAATGCCGCAGAGCTGGAGGAAGGGATAACAAGCCTGCATCTGGCGTGGGAAGATGTACAAAATGCAACATGACAAGGTATGATAAAGAAGATGAAATGCAAAACTAAGCGAATGCTTACGAATTTTGACGAAGAAACTCGGAGTAGATTAAGCTAAACAAAACTATATAGACACTGCGAAGTCAGAAAGAACAGATTTGCTGAGAATACTAAGCGGATGCTTACGAAGCAAGTTTTGCGAAGAAGTTTATAGTAGGTTATGCTAACAAAACTTTTAGGAGGGAACGTTATGCTGCATGCATCGCCGTCCTCTTTTGTTATTTTGCCGGCTCTGGCTAAGATTGTATGCGAGCCGGGCTGGAAATGGCAAAAAAGAGAGAAGTCGCTGCAAAATTATGATTTATTTTATGTATGGAGCGGGGAAGGGACGGTTGTGCGTAACGATGAACCCTTTCAAGTAGGCAAGGGAAGCTGCTTCCTTTTTCGTCCGGGTGACCATACAAGTGCTACACATAATCCGCAAAAGCCACTTGTACTTACATATATTCATTTTGATGTCTCCGAAGAGGTGACGGATATTCCGCTGCCCTATCGTGAGCTTACAGAAACCGTTGAATTTGAACATCTGCTTGCTCGGTACGTTCGACTATTTCTGGTGGATACTTACGCCGCTGAGGAAGAAGGGCAGCTTGTACTGAAGCAGCTGATGATTCATCTGCTGAGGGAGGACCGTGTGAAGCCAGTAGAACGTTATGTTAGCAACCATTTGACAGAAATCATTCACGAAATAGCGAACTATGTGAGCCAACATCCGGGGATTGCACATCGAGTAGAGGATCTTGCTGCACGTGCGGGGCTTTCACCGCGGTATTTTTCAATTAAGTTCAAGGAGCTTACGGGTTCTTCTGTGCAGTCTTATGTCATCCGAGCCCGGATTGAGCGTGCTCAGCATTTACTGCTGTACGCGGGAATGAATGTTACTGAGGTAGCAGATGCGCTTGGATATCGTGACATTTTCTTTTTCAGCCGCCAGTTCAAGCAATATACCGGAAAAAGTCCATCTGAGATCCGCTGATTCACTTTTGTTGTTTCAGTTTGTTCAACCAAGGGTAAATACTTTCCAGTTTAGTTTACAGAGAATTTACATAACTTCTTGGAAGGAGACTCTTGGCATGATCATCAGACGCAGAATTTGCAACACGGATTGTAAGAGTGGAGGCGGAGGTATTTTTAGAAACCGCTTAAAACGCTTAAAGCAGGCGAATGCTTTTGTCGTGGATAGCTGGTTCTAATTGAACAAGCAAGCATAGAATTGCATGATATGACTAAAAATATAAATAGCCGGGGCCGTGAGGCATCCGGTTTTTTTGTGTTGTTAGAAAATGAAATATATAATGAACTTAAGTCGAAGATTAGAGTAACCGATGGGCATTTCATCGTGCCTCACTTTTTATTTTGTACAATAGATTGAGTCTAAAAGCAGTCGAATTTGAATTCTGTGGCACATCTTACATTCAAATTCAGGAGAAGCAGTCTTTTTAGAGATTATCACGATAATCTATTGCACGAACTACAATGTAATGTATTTTCAAGTGAAAGTTAAGATTTTCTGTTGCACATTCTGCAATGAAGCGTACGCTCATTTACCACAATATCCACACACCATGCACGCTCCATGCACGCTCCATGCACGCCTCATTCACGTACCTTTGAGGATGTTTAATAGGCCTAACTATGAGGTAGCAGTAGATATTTATTTCTACGATTGGGTTATTACTAAGATGAGAGCTTTCTGCGATACGTTTCGCATAATGTTGTTCGTCGGTAGAAAATATAAGGTCCATAGTTGGAAGGAGAGAGAGAAAATGTACGAAATCGTACTTATACGTCATGGTGAGAGCCAGTACAATGTGCAGAATTTGTTCACAGGCTGGAGTGACCCGGATTTAACGGAGAAGGGTATCCAAGAGGCAAAGACTGCTGGCAAGCTGTTGAAGGACGCTGGGTATACATTTGATCTGGCTTTTGCTTCGGTACTCAAACGCTCGATTAAAACTCTTAACTATATACTGGATGAGATGGATTTGCTGTGGATTCCCGTGCAAAAGTCTTGGAAATTGAATGAACGCCATTACGGGGCATTGCAGGGATTAAGTAAAAGCGAGACAGCGCTAAAATATGGAGATGAGCAGCTGCACATCTGGCGGCGGAGTTTATCGGTGAGACCCCCGTTGCTGGAGCTTGATGATCCTAGGTATGCCAGAAACGATATTCGCTACAGCAGTGTTCGTCCGGGAGATATCCCGCGTGGAGAGAGCCTGGAGGACACTGTACATCGTGTAGGCGATTTCTGGGGAAACCGGATCGTACCTCTTTTGCGTAAAAAAGAACGGGTGCTTATCTCAGCCCACGGCAATACGCTGCGTGCATTGATTAAATTTATGGAGGATATTGATGAAGCGGCATTACTGGAGCTCAATATTCCTACAGGAGTACCGCTCGTGTACAAACTGGATGAGGACATGAATCCTATCAGTCGCTTTTATCTAGGAGATCCGGAACAGGTAGCGGCCAAGGCGCTTGATGTTGCTAAGCAGGGACATGTGTAATTGGCTTGTAATAAGTGTATAGGCGTAGCAGGTGTATTGAGCATAACGGATGTATAGGTTAAATAAGCGCAACAGTTGTAGTAGGTTATATAAGCGTAACAGGTGTAATAGGTTATATAAGTGTAACAGGCGTAATAGGTGTAATAAGCATATTAGGGCGTAGCAGGTTGAACAAGCATAGTAGGTTAAATAGGCACAACAGGAGTAATAGGTGGGTTACATGAAAAGATAAAAGGACAGCCTTGGGGCTGTCCTTTTTGTTATTAGTGTGTTTGTGACCAAGCAAATGTGCGAAAATGGCGCGTTTAAGGGTCAGCTGGTCCGATAGCGTTGAATGCTAACGTTCCACCAACTCTCCGTAGATCCTGACAATGCTCCACCAGCCCTCGACTAACGCTCGGCCAGCCCTTAACTAACTTTCGACCAACCTCCACCAACGCTCTGCAAATGCTTACGGACTCAGCAGCCGTTATTTGCCCATTTATCGCCATTTGGGCGGAGTTTCGGACTCCAGCGTCGCTATTGCCCGAGAATCGACTCTAATATGGCATTTTTGAAGCCAATAGCTGCGGTGGTGTCCAATAGAATCGCAAATGTGTGAAAAAGCCGCGTATAAGGTCAGCTGGGTCCGATAGCTAACGATAGCTAACGATAGCTAACGATAGGTATACGATGGCTAGACGATGGCTAGACGATGGCTAGACGATAGCTAGACGATAGCTAGAGCGTTCGTGTCCGTAACTGTGATTCCACACTAAGTTCCAAAAATTAGAGGGACCTCAGCAGCCATTTTATGGCTTTTGAGGTGCCCTCTAATTTTTCTTGGAATTCGCCTAACTCTCCCTACAAAGGTCGATGCAACGTTCCCAGTAGCTCGCCCATTTTTACCTTCGAGTTGACCTCAAGCTTGGGTCTCGGGGTAAAGGTACCGCTTTCCGTGAGCAGCACTACGGTGGAGCCAAACTCAAAATAAGCCAGATCATCGCCTATTTGCCACTCGGCAGCTGTATCATCCGTATAACGGATACTGCTGACGTTCATTGCGCCTACCTTTACTACCGCGGTTTCTCCGTGACTCCCGGCAATATACGTAATGAGACGTTCGTTGCGGTTCAGGACACCCTTCATATGTCGCATTCCGAAATCGTTGACAGGATAGGCCCGTCCGCGAATATAATCGCTCTCCACCTTTTGTCCGGTAAGGGGAGAGTGAATCCGGTGATAATCGGTAGGACTCAAATAAAGAACGAAGAAAAAACCCTTCTTGTACAGCTCCAGATGCGGGGAGTGATTAAGGAGATCCTCGATCTTATAATCCTGCCCTTTTACATTCATAATCGTACCGGCGTTAATGTCACCCATAGCAGTAATCGTTGCGTCTACGGGACTAACCAAAGCGTCAGCGTCGGTTGCAATAGGCCGCATGCCCGGCTTCAGCCGGCGGCTGAAAAACTCATTAAGAGTGAGATATTCTCCAGGATTTTTCTCCGCTTGAGCGGAGGGGATTTGATAAGTCTTAATAAATGCCGGGATAAGAAAACGGCTGATTCTACTATGAGAAAAAGATCCCATTAACCGTGAAAGCCACCGGTGTGAGGATAGCTCGGTCATCAGCCGTAGCAATTGTTTTACCATGCCCATCTCCCTTCCATAATGCAGCAGTACGGTTGTATACGGGTCGTCTCTGCTCTGCATTATATTGACATAGAATAGGAGACAAATCAATAACTGTTATATACAGTACTGTTCGTTTCTATTAAAAAACGCGCGTATCCCATAGGTCTGCGATAGCTGTCTTTCCAAATTTCCGTAAGGCCGGCTTTATGAAATCCGTAGCGTTGGTCGCGACCGTTACATTCTATAAAGAAGAGTCGTCCGTCCTTAGTAATGCCTATATCCAGTCCGATATCGGCCAGTCCGGGAAGGTCTTGCTCCAGACACCGTGCGATTGCAAGGCTAAGTATTTCGACAGACATACGGATGTGGGCCGCTGTGGATCTTGAAAAGGCTTTTTCGAGCGCCAGGGAGGAGCTTAACGCTTCTCCTCCGCGGGCTATATTGGAGACAAAGCCCCCGGGGGCAGCCAGTTTGGCGAAGAGCCCTGTGACCTGCCAATCTCCTCCCCAGCCGCGCTGAACGGTGACGCGTAGATCAAAGGGACGTCCTCCAATCTCAGCAAGGGGAATACGTTCTTGTACAAGATATGGCACGGAGGTTAGGCGTGCGCGAAGCGCTTGTGGCAACGCCGCCGGATTAACGGGAATACTTCTCCAGCGCTGCATCGAAGGGGAGAGGTAGCTCAAGGTCCAACGCTGAGCTCCCTTGCGGACCAGCCGCATGACCCCATTTCCTATACTTCCACGGCAAGGTTTAAGAATGAGATCGGGATAAAGATTCATCATTTCTTTTAGGCCTGAGACTCTCGTTGTTACGGGTAAATATTCGCGAAGCTCCGTATTTTTTTCAAGCAGCTGATGGATCTCATCTTTGCCGTATCGATTACATGTATTGAAAATCAGGGGATAGTGCTTCAGCAGACGCTGCATCCCAGGGCTGTTTTTGCTGTATATTGCCCGGTTATGGATAACAGCAGGCGTAGGAACAACTACGCTTTTATATCCATTAGCTCCCTTTATATAGGCGGCACTAAAGCCTGTGTCCGTATCGATGTCCGCGAGCTTCAGGAAGCAAGGGACTAAACCGTATGCCGCCGCGGCCTCTTCATAGTTGGCAAGAGACTCCTGTCCTGTTTTTAGCCGGGGAACGCCCCGGTGCATATCGGCATTTAGTAATATTCCAACGAGCTTATGCCCCATGTTTGTTCCTCCTGTTTCATCGGTTACATGATCCCTGCTTTTTCTACTCTTGTCATAGTATGTTTGTACCCGCGTGTCAGGGTGGACGAATGCGCGAAGGCAGATGCCTTTTTTTATACATAATCTTATGAAGGCCTCATCGCAAAAGGGTGTCATAAGCCCATACCGCTGCATATGATGCCTAGGAGAAACATTAGATGGAAGGAGGAGACTGCTTGTGAGGGGTTCCAAAAAAAAGCAGCCGCGCAGTCCACAGAAACGACTCTATTTTGTAGATAATCCCAATAAAGAGGAACTGAGTATGCTGGATACCAAAAGCAGCTCTAGAAGCTCGGGGAATAACAGTGACGGAGTCAGTGAAGCAGAGATCGCGGAAGTTCAGGTAAGTGGGGGAGCAATAGCTGAAGTCGTTCTAGAGGAGCCAACTTCTACTCCAGTTCTACAATTGGAGCCGGAGCTTATAGAGGAAGCGCAGCTTCAGAAACAGGCGGATAATCTTCCTGAAACCGTATGGTTCGCTCCTCCAGAGAAAGAACGTTTTCAGCCCGTTTATACAGATGATCTTTCGGATGCAGCGGTGACCGGAGCCAAAATCGCTCCACGTACCATTGACGGTTCTAAGCTAAAGTTCGGCATTATTGGTACACCTTGGCTGCAAGATTACGCTGTACAGAGTATCAATATCGCGGACAAGGCAGTCACTTCTGCAAAAATCGCACCAGAATCGATTGTGGGCGAGCATTTAGCAGAAGGAAGCGTTAGTGGCGGTAAGCTGCTGGATCATTCGATCAGTGGAGAGAAGCTGAAAAATGGCAGTATTAGTCCAGAGAAGCTGGCTGATCGGATTATAGGCGGCGGTCAAATTGCAGATAAAGCCATTGAGAGCCGCCATTTAAGCGATTTGATTATTACTGCGGATTTACTGGAAGATGGAGCCGTTACTAGTGACAAAATAGGAAGCAGCAGCATCACAAGTCGCCACCTAGCAAACGGCAGTGTTGACCGTTCCAAGCTGGCCGATGCAGCGGTATCTGGCGATAAAATTGCTGATGGTGAAATCAGCAGCTCAAAGCTAGCGGATGCTGTCATTGAAGGCCGCCATCTTAGCGACGCTTTGATAACCGCCAGACATCTGGCCCCGGGAGCGATTGGTTCTGATCAGCTTGCCAGCAAATTGATCGGTAAAGAACAGCTGCAGACGGGTATTATCGAAGGCGGACATTTAGCTGATGGAGCCATAGGCTCCAAGCAACTTGGTGCAGATGTCGTGAGAAGCATCCATTTAAGCCCAGAAAGTGTGAATGGTAATCATATCGGTGATGGCGAAATATCGAGTCGGCATTTGGCTGACCGCAGCATCTCTTTTTTAAAGCTGGCTGAGGGTGCAGTAGGGACTGCACAGTTAGTGGAGCAAGCGGTAACCTCGTCCAAAATTGCTGACCAAAGCATTCTCCCACATAAGCTGGCAGACGAAGCAGTGACCACAAGACATATTGCTAAATCCGCCATTCGCGGACCTCAAATTGCTATGCAAGCCATAACTTCTATTCATCTGGAACGCGAAGCAGTGAATCATTCGCATATAGCTGCGGAAGCGGTCGGCTCGGAGCAGCTCAAGGAAGAAGCTATTCAGACTCAACATTTATCTTCCGGTGCTGTGACTGGAGAACAGCTGGCTTCAGAATCTGTGGGTGGGGAGCATCTTCGTGCACAGAGCGTTACTTCAGCCAAGTTGGCAGATGGAAGTGTGAATGCAGCTAAGCTGGCAGCAGGTGCAGTGATTGGCAGCGCGATTGCGCGTGAAGTAGTCAGTGGTGAACATATCGCTTTTTGTACAGTGGAGGAAAAACATCTGGCGGATGCCAGTGTGAGCGGCCGTGTATTGCAGGATGCTGTGGTAAATAAGGATCATTTGGCCACGGGAGCCGTGGAACGAAGACATCTTGGTGAAAATAGTGTGACTTCCGCTGCGATTCAATCGGGCTCAGTTTCAGGAGATAAGCTGGCTTCCGCTGCGGTGAGAGAAATTCACCTGGCAGCAGGAGCCGTGCAGCCTCATCATCTGGCCGATCATGCAGTGACCTCGTTGAAGCTTTCACCGGAAAGTGTCTCAACGGATAAAATCAGTGATTTAGCAGTCACTTCGGCTAAGCTTGCAGACGGCAGCATAGAATCCAGTAAACTGGCGGCGTCAGCAGTTCAAGCTGAGCATTTGTCGGTAAATGCTGTAAGTTCGAAAACCATAAGCGAAAGTGCCGTTCAAAGTAGACATTTGAATCCCGGCAGTGTCAGTGGAGCGCATATCCGGCCGTTGTCTATCGGGAATGGTCATATCCTTCCGAATTCTATTTCTGCGGTTCAAATCCAAGAGGGCAGTATTAATAGCTCTAAGCTGGTAAAAGGTGCCGTGGATTCTCAGCATCTTTCACCTGGTAGTGTAGACGGCAGCCATCTGTGTATCGATACGATTGAAGGCCGTCATATCCTACCGGGTGAGATCACGCTGGCTCATCTGGCGGAAGAGGTACGTAGCTCTGAGTTGCTGCCAGACGGCTGCATAACTGGGGAGAAGCTGGCAGAAGGATCGGTAGATTCCATTCATCTCCTACCTGGAAGTGTGAACGGAAGCCATTTGAATTCGGGTTCTGTCGAAGGTCGACATATCCTACCGGGTGAGGTCACGCTTGCTCATCTGGCTGCAGATGCATATACCTCCGACTTGCTGCCTGAAGGCAGTATTACCGGGAAGAAGCTGGCGGGAGCATCCGTAGATTCTATTCATTTGGTGTTTGGAAGTGTGGAAGGCGGACATCTGAGTTCAGGTTCTGTGGAAGGACGTCATATTGGAAAAGGTGAGATTACCCTAGCTCATCTCGCCGATGAAACCCGAAGCGCTGATCTGCTGCCAGACGGTAGTATTACTAGAGAGAAGCTGGCGGAAGAATCCGTAAGTTCTATACATCTAGTGCCTGGCAGTGTGGATGGTAACCATTTAGGCCCAGACACAGTTGAAGGGCGTCATATCCGATATGGTGAGATCACGCTGGCTCATTTGGCAAAAGAAACACGCAGCTCTAAATTGCTGCCAGACGGTAGTATTTCTGGAGTGAAGCTGGCACATGCTTCCGTAAATTCAAATCATCTAGTACCTGGAAGTGTGGAAGGCGTTCATCTAAGTTCAGGTTCTGTCGAAGGGCGCCATATTGGAAAAGGTGAGATTACGTTAGCTCATCTGGCCGAAGAAACACGTAGCGCTGACTTGCTGCCAGACGGTAGCATCACTCGGGAGAAGTTGGCGGAAGAATCCGTAAATTCTAATCATCTGGTGCCTGGAAGCGTAGATGGCAGTCATTTGAGTCCGGACACAATAGAAGGACGTCATATCCGATACGGTGAGATCACGCTGGCTCATTTGGCCGAAGAAACACGCAGCTCCAATTTGCTGCCAGACGGTAGCATTACTGGGGAGAAACTGGCGAAAGCATCCATAAATTCAAATCACCTTGTATCTGAAAGCGTGGAGGGAACTCATCTGAGTCCGTCTGCAATAGAAGGACGCCATATTGGAAAAGGTGAGATCAAGCTAGCGCATCTGGCGGATGAGGTACGTAGCTCCGAGCTGCTGCCAGACGGAAGCATTACTGGGGAGAAGCTGGCGGAAGCTTCCGTAGAAGCAATTCATCTAGTGCCTGGAAGTGTGGATAGAACTCATCTGAGTCCGTCTGCAGTAGAAGGTCTCCATATTGGAAAAGGCGAGATCAAGCTAGCACATCTAGCGGATGAGGTACGTAGCTCCGAGTTGCTGCCGGATGGCAGTATTACCGGTAAAAAGTTGGAGGGTGGATCTATTACTGCCTACCACTTGGCTCCTGGCAGTGTCTATGGGGGACACTTAGGGGGGAATGCGGTAGATAGCCGCCATATCCGTGCTGGAAGCATTACTCTGAATCATTTGGCAGAAGAAGTGCGCAGCGCTGATTTATTGCCGGAAGGCAGTATTACAGGCGAGAAGATTGAAGTCGGGACGATCCAGTCTTTCCATTTGGCCCAAGGCAGCGTCTCTGGAGGTCATTTGGCCGGGGATGCGGTGGATGGACGCCATATTCGATCGGACAGCATCACCCTGAAGCATTTGGCAGAAGAGGTACGCAGTGCGGATTTGTTACCGGATGGCAGCATTACGGAAGAAAAACTCGCTGAAGGCTCCGTGAGTTCTTCACAATTACAACCATGGAGTGTTTACGGAGAGCATCTTGCTGACAAGATCGTGGCAGATCGGCATTTGCAGCCTGGCATCATCAAATTAGAACATCTTGCGGATGAAACGCGCAGCTCAGCACTGCTCCCGGATGGCAGTATCAACGGAGCTAAGCTGAAGGAAGGCAGCATCGAGTCCGCTCATCTGACAGAAGGTGCAGTAGGGACAACAGAGCTTCAGGATGAAGCGGTAGTAGCATCCAAAATCTCTTCGTTTGCGATTCAAGCCCGCCATCTGGAAGAAGAAAGTGTTCAGGAATATCATATTTCCCCAGGTGCAGTAAACGGGACTCATCTGGCACCGAACTCTGTAAATACAGATCATCTGTCCTTCAGTCCGATTCAGACAGCTGGGAAGCGAGAAGCACTACAGCAGTTTGGAATGACAGCATTTATGTTCAATGGGGATGCAGAGAGTGTAGAGGTGACCGTATCGTTTGATGAGAGCTTTGGGCATACGGGTTATGTGCTTGTTGCCATGACCAATCAGCCTTACTTCTATGCTTCCTTAAAGAGCAGGGCCAATGGAGAAGCGGTGATTCAAGTGGTGCGGCTGCGCGAAACTCCGCATTTCTATGGGGTCATCTCTTGGATTGCTATAGGCGCTCCCTTAGCTAAACCGGCAGCGGATCATCGCGTATTTGATTGAACCTTAAGCAGTTCCTCTTAAAAACAGCAGAGCAGCGAATCTCCTTATTGGAGATCGCTGCTCTGTTTTTTTGGGGGAGGAACGGTACATGTCAGCATCGCCGGGTTCTAATCAATCGCTGTGGCTGCGGCTCTGTCCGATAGCCTGGTAGTCTAAACATCAGATGCCACTACGGACCCAGATGGCGTTATTTGCAGGTTTATCGTTTTTTGAGGCTGGTTTCGGACTTTAGTGACGCTATTGTATAGAAATAGAGCATTATTGGGTTCTTTTCATGCCAATAGCTGCTATGGAGTCCGTT
This sequence comes from Paenibacillus sp. FSL H7-0716, assembly GCF_038002705.1. NCBI lineage: Bacteria > Bacillati > Bacillota > Bacilli > Caryophanales > Paenibacillaceae > Paenibacillus > Paenibacillus sp. FSL H7-0716. Next base: position 103 of record NZ_JBBODA010000022.1, on the reverse strand, counting down.
AATAATCTAAAAGTGTGATAATGCGGCGAATAGGGGCAACTGCAACTGTGTCCGATAGCGCTAAAGTCTAATCATCCGCTGCGGATTCGGTTGTGTCCGATAC